>CAWUOG010000198.1:0-5909 GCA_963923875.1 uncultured Alphaproteobacteria bacterium | reverse complement strand
AAATATTCCGGTTTGCCATAGACCTCGTTCATGGCGCCGAAGTCGTTCATGTTCTTCAGGAACACGGTGGTCTTGACGGCCTTGTCGAGGTCGGAGCCGGCTTCCTTGAGCACGGCCCGCAAATTGGCCAGGACTTGCCTCGTCTGCTCGGCGACACCGCCGGGCACGATATTGCCGGTCTTGGGGTCGAGCGGGATCTGGCCAGCGCAATAGACCATGCCGCCGGCCACGATGGCCTGCGAATAGGGGCCAAGCGCCTGCGGGGCGGTGTCGGTCTGGACCTTCTTCTTGCCGTGGGACACTGTCGAAATTCTCCTTCGGAAGCCTGCCCGGGACGCTAACATAGGCGGCGTTGCTTGACAGGCCGCCCGCCAACCATTATCCGCGCCTTCTCCGGGGAAAGGGGCTGTAGCTCAGCTGGGAGAGCGCCTCGTTCGCAATGAGGAGGTCAGGGGTTCGATCCCCCTCAGCTCCACCACCCATCCCCCGAGGAAAATGCCCTACCAGGACCGTCCTAAGCCTGCCGACCTTGGCCTGACCGCCGAGGAAGGCCGCCTCCTGCGGTCCCTGCGCAGCCCCCGGAAGATCCAGGAATTCATCGTCGGGCTGCATGCCAACTTCGAGGAAGAAGGCGACACTCTGCGCTCGGTCCGCGGTGTCCTGAAGCACCGCAAGGCGCACTGCATCGAGGCGGCCTTCGTCGCCGCCTGCGCGCTGTGGCTGAACGGCGACCCGCCGCTGCTGCTCGACCTCACCGCCAACAAGGATTCCGATCATGTGATCGCGGTCTTCAAGCGCGGCGGCTGCTGGGGCGCGATCTCCAAGAGCAACCACGTCTGGCTGCGCTGGCGCGACCCGGTCTATCGCAGTCCGCGCGAACTCGCGATGTCGTACTTCCACGAATACACCAACCGCCAGCGCAAGAGCCTGCGCAGCTTCTCGCGGCCGGTCGACCTGCGACGCTTTCCGACCGGCATGTGGGTGACCAATCCGGAGGATTGCTGGGAGGTGGGCGCAGCCCTCTGTGACGTGCCGCATTTCAGGATTCTCACGCCAGCCCAGGCGCGCGCCCTGATGCCACGCGACGCGACCGAAATGCGCGCCGACGATCTGGTGCAATACGAGAGCGCGGACCGCAAACGCGCGCGACGGTATTGAGGGCAAGCATGCGGGCGCTGGTGGCCTTTGCGTTCATGCTGCTGCTGTCGCTGCCCGCGGCGGCACAGATCCCTGCCGAGTGGGAGACTGCCGCCCAGGCGGTGATCGGCGACCTCGAGAAGGACACGCCACGCGCCGACAAACCGTGGACCGGCGAGACGCGGCAGGGCTGGAACCTGGCGCGCACCTGGCGCCAGCACAACAACGGCAATGTCGAAATTATCCTCGCCGAATACCTGACCTTCACCGCGCTCTGTCGGGAAGCGGGATGTAGCGGCAGCACGATCGAGGGCAAGTCCCATGTCGAGATGGCGCAGCGGGTGAAGACCCTGCGTGCCGAACAGGGCGGGCCCTACGCGCTGGCCAGCGCTGCCCACGAGTGGCTGGCCACGCTGGCCGACCCGACCGGCGCTGCGGCCCGCAACGCCGCGCTCTGGAACAAGGACCTCGACGTGGCGGCGGCAGACTTCGCCACCGGCAATCTCTACGCGCTCTACTGGCTGCTCGCCCGGGCCCGGCCGACGCCGGCGGAGCAGGCCGCGACGTTCTCCCGCTTCGCCCTGTTCGTTCAGGGCAAGGGCTGGATCGGCGCGCGCTGCCTCGACATCACGAAGGTCGCCGCCGTCCTCGACGCCCCGCCGAAGGTCGAGACCTGCCAGTAGTTCCGCGCCGGCCTGCCGGCGGTCCTAGAGGCCGAGGCCGCGCGCGATCAGGTTGCGCTGGATCTCCGACGTGCCCTCGCCGATCACGTAGACCAGCGAATCGCGGTGGATTCGTCCCACCGGGTAGTCGCGCATGATGCCGGCGCCGCCGTGGATGCGGATCGCCGCTTCCGAGGCGCGCACGGCACACTCCGACGCGACCAGCTTCACCTTGGCGGCCGTCGCGGCGTCCAGCGTGCCCTGATCGACCCGCCAGGCGCCGTAATAGACCAGCCAGCGTGCCGCCTCGATGTCGGCAGCCATGTCGGCAAGCTTGTGAGCGATCGCCTGGTATTGCCCGATCGTCTTGCCGCGAACTTTCCGCACCTTGGCGTAGTCGAGGGCCGCTTCGAGGGCGGCCTGCGCCATGCCGAGCGCGTTGGCGGCGACACCGACCCGGTTCTCCGACAGGCTGTCCAGGATGACGGGATAGGTGCCGGTCTGCCCGCCGAGCAGGCAATCGTCGGGAACGAAGGCATCGCTGATGTGGATCAGGCCGGTATCGGAGGCCCGGATTCCTTCCTTCTTGAGCGGCGTGACCACGATGCCCGGGTTCGGAAGCTCGACCAGGAACAGGCTGATCGCGCCCGGCGCCAGTTCGGGCGCGGTGCGGGCGGCCAGCGTGAGGAAATCGGCGATCGGCGCGTTGGTTATGTAGAGCTTCGAGCCATTGAGCTTCCAGCCGCCCGGCACCTTTTCGGCGCGGGTGCGCAAGGAGCGTATGTCCGAGCCGCCGTCCGGTTCGGAGAGCGCGAAGCCCGCGATCTTCTCGCCGGCCAGCGCCGGCTGGAAGAAGCGCTTCTTCTGGTCGCCGGTTCCGGCGCGCCAGATCGGCCAGATGCCGAGATGGCTGTGTGCCGACCACGACGAGGAGAAGGACTGGCACACCCGCGACATCTCTTCGCGCACGATGCAGTCGGAGATCTTGTCGAACCCGGCGCCGCCGTCCGCCGCCGGATAGCGCACGCCGATCAGACCGAGCTCGCCGAACCGCCTGAACAGCTGCCGCGGAAAGCTCTCGCGCTCTTCCGCCTCGCGCACCAGCGGCGCCAGCTCGTTCTCCGCGAACTTGCGGACGGTGCGCCGCAGTTCCTCCTGTTCGGTCGTGAATGTGTAGTCCATGTCCCGTCGCGCGCCTCCCGCCGGCCGCAGCATGACCAAGACACGGCGGCCTGGCGAGCGTGCAAAAGAAAAGGGGCGCCGTCGGCGCCCCTTTGCGAAATCGTCGGATCGGTCGCGTTACTCGGCCGCGATCTGTTCCTTCACGAACTTCTTGGCGTCGAAGTCCTCGGCGACCTTGAGGTCGTTGCCGAGCAGCTTCTCGACGTCGATCTTGGCGTATTCCATCACGCCCATGTCGCCCAGTGCCTTCTGCACCTTGGGTCCGAACAGGCCGATCTCCTTGAGGATCGGCACGATGCGGGTGAACAGGCGCGTGCGGAACGCCTGCATGGCGCCCGAGTTGTGCGCGTACTCCATGAGCTTGTCGACCGGCAGGCCCGAACGCATCCAGACCTCGCCCTGGTTGAAGCGGTCGCGCATGAAGTACAGCGCCTCGACGGTGAACTCCTCGCGCTCGGCGCGCTCGGCATCGCTGAGGTGCGGATAGTATTCGCGCAGCGCCATGCGGCCGAACGTGACGTGGCGCGCCTCGTCCTGCATGACGTAGGCGTTGACCGAGGCGGCGAGGTTGTTCTTCGCCTGGTCGCGGATGCGCTGGAAGGCCGCCAAGGCAAGACCTTCGATCAGGACCTGCATGCCGAGATAGGTCATGTCCCAGCGCCGGTCGGTCAGCGTCTGCTCGAGCAGGTTCTTGAGCGATTCGGTGATCGGATAGGCCGCCTTGAACTTCTCGTGGATCAACCGCTTGTAGCTCTCGACGTGGCGCGCCTCGTCCATCACCTGGGTGGCGGCGTAGAACTTGGCGTTCATGTCCGGCACGGTGTTGACGATCTTCGCGGTCGCGATCAGCGCGCCCTGCTCGCCGTGCATGAACTGGCAGATCGAGTGGCACTGCAGGTTGAAACGCAGCCAGTTGCGCTCTTTTTCGGTCATCTTGTTCCAGATGTCCGAGCCGTAGATCGGGATCGACTCGTCGGCCATGCCCATCGGATTTTCGGGATCGAGCTCCTGCGTCCAGTCGATACGGGTCGAGGTGTCCCACTGCTGCTGCTTGCCCTTCTCGTAGAGGTTCAGCAGGTCGGACGAACCGTCGTCGTATTCCCAGTTGAATTGAATCTCGGTGGCGCCATCGAACTTCCAGTTCGTCACTTCGACGGGCAACTCGTAGATTTTCTTGGTCGTCATGGGCTATTGCCTCCTGGCGCGTTACCTTGTTCCATGCGGTGGAGCGGCAAAAATGACGCTCCGTTCATTTTTCTCGGCGGAACCTATCATGTTTTGCTAGGAGAGTCGCCTGAGGAAAACGCACGCTAAGTGAACGTAGGTTTATCAATGGCTTATCATCAGCTGCGAATCGCCAAGATTGTTCAGGAAACGCCGGACGCGCGTTCCTTCGTTCTCGAAGTGCCGGCCGACATCGCCGACAAGTTTTCGTATCGCGCCGGCCAGTTCCTGACGTTCCAGGTGCCGCACGAGTCCGGTGCGTTCAATCGCTGCTACTCGCTGTCGAGCGCGCCCGAAACCGATGGCAAGCACCTCAAGGTGACCGTCAAGCGCGTCGCCGGCGGCAAGGGCTCGAACTGGTTCAACGACAAGCTCCAGGAAGGCGGCTCGCTGCACGTGCTCCCGCCGGCCGGCCGCTTCGTGCTGAAGGACGGCGCCGCGCCGCTGCTGCTGTTCGGCGGCGGCTCGGGAATCACGCCGATGATGTCGCTGATCAAGTCCGCGCTGAAGACCGGCAACCGGAAGATCCGTCTGTTCTATGCCAACCGCGACAAGGCCTCGATCATCTTCGACAACGAACTGCTCGGCCTGATCGCCGGCAGCGGCGGCCGCCTCGAAGTGATTCATCATCTCGACGCCGAGCAGGGCCTGACCAAGGCCGACGAGATCGTGGCGTCGATGAAGGGCTTCGAGAATGCCGAGGCCTATCTATGCGGTCCCGGTCCGTTCATGACCCTGGTCGAACGCACCCTCTCCGAGGCCGGCATGCCGCGCGACAAGGTGCTGGTCGAGCGCTTCGAGGCATCGGGCAACGACGCCGTGCCGGTCGAGCCGCAGGACGAAGGCGACGTGATCCCGAGCGAGATCACGATCCATTTCGAGAACAAGGTGCACAAGGTGCCCTACAAGAAGGGCCAGACCATCCTCGAGGCCGCGCGCGCCGCCGGCCTGAACCCGCTGTCGTCGTGCGAGGAAGGCTTCTGTGCCTCGTGCGCGGCCAAGAGGATCAAGGGCAAGGTGGTCCTCGCGAAGAACGACATCTATACGGCCGACGATCTCGCCAACAACTGGATCCTGACCTGCCAGGGCCACTGCTTCGGGGCCGAGGTCGAGATCACCTATGACGTCGTCTGACCGGACGGCGGGACGTCGCCATCCGTAGCCCGCCGATCGTACGGGCCACGACCCTCACTGTCGTCGCAGGCATCGCCGACGCGGTGGGCTACATGACGATGGGCGGCGTGTTCGCCGCCAACATGACGGGCAATACGGTGCTGGCGGGCATCGCGCTCGCCCGCTTCGACTGGAGCGACGCCACCCGCCATCTCGCGACGCTGATCGCCTTCTTCGCCGGCGCGCTGCTGTCGCGTCTTCTGCTGCGTCTCACCAGTTCGCCGCGCCCTGGTCTCGTTCTCGAGGCCGCGATCCTCGCCGTCGTGGGTTTCCTGCCGGTCGGCAAGGAAGCGGCCGTGCTGATCGTCGCCGTGGCGATGGGCGTCCAGGCCTCGGCGATCACGCATTTCGCTCGCTCGGCCGTCAGCACAGTGGTGGTCACCAGCACGCTTGCCCGCACCGCCGACGCGGCACTCGACAGGCTCTGGCCGGGCGGCAGCGATGAACTGCCGCCGGTCGCCAACGGCCGCCTGCTCGCGCTCAGCTGGGCGGGCTATCTGGTCGGCGCCGTGATCGGCGCGCTGCTGCTGA
>CAWUOG010000197.1:0-5921 GCA_963923875.1 uncultured Alphaproteobacteria bacterium | reverse complement strand
GCATCATGGATCTGGTGAATCTGGCGCACGGATCGCTTTACATGATCGGCGCCTACCTTGCCTGGACCTTCATCACCTGGACCGATTCATTCGTGGCAGGCGCGCTGCTGGCGCTGCCCGCCACATTCCTGGTCGGCGGCGTCGTCGAGCGGCTGGTGGTGCGGCGGCTCTATGCCCGCGATCACCTCGACCAGGTGCTGGCGACCTTCGGCCTGATCCTGTTCTTCAACGACCTGGTGCGTGCGATCTGGGGTCCGGCCGGCAAGAGCATCGCGGTGCCGGCGTTCCTGAACCACACCGTCGAGATCCTGCCCGGCGTGCCCTACCCCGCCTACCGCTTCGCGCTGATCGTGGCCGGCCTGGCCGTCGCGGCGCTGCTCGCCTGGCTGGTGGCGCGCACGCGCATGGGCATGCTGATCCGCGCCGGCGCCTCCAACCGGCGCATGATCGCAGCGCTGGGCGTCAACATCGAGCTGCTGTTCACGCTGGTGTTCGGCCTCGGCGCGGTGTTCGCGGGCCTCGCCGGCCTGATGGCCGCGCCGATCTCCTCGGTGAAGATCGGCATGGGCGACGACATTCTGATCCTTGCCCTGGTCATCATCGTCATCGGCGGCATCGGCTCGATCAAGGGCGCGTTCGTCGCAGCCATGATCGTCGGCCAGATCGACATCGTCGGCCGCGCCTTCCTGCCCACCCTGCTCAAGAGTTTCATGGCGCCGTCCGCGGCCTCGACGGCGGCACCGGCGATCAGCCAGGTGCTGATCTACGTCCTGATGGCGGCGGTGCTGGTGTGGCGGCCGACCGGCTTGTTCGGCCAGCGCACATGAGTCGTCACCCGTGAGTCGCCCGTCGTGAGGCTGCCGCTGCATTCGCCGCGCACGCTGGTGACGCTCGTGGTGTTCGTCGTGCTCGCCGCCCTGCCCCTGCTGACCCAGGCGTTCGACCAGCGCTACCTGCTGTCGATCGGCACGCGCATCGTCATCTGGTCGATCGCCGCGACCAGCCTCAACATGATCCTGGGCTATGGCGGCATGGTGAGCTTCGGCCATGCCGCCTTCTTCGGCATCGGCGGCTATGCCGTCGGCATCCTGTCGGCGAGCGGCATCCAGGACGGCTGGATCCAGTGGCCGGTGGCGCTGCTCGCATCGGCAGCCTGGGCGGCGCTGGTCGGCGCGCTGTCGCTCAGGACCCGCGGCGTCTACTTCATCATGATCACGCTCGCCTTCGCCCAGCTCGTCTACTACCTGAGCTCGGGTCTCGAGGCCTATGGCGGCGACGACGGCCTCAATATCAGCCGCAGCCGCTTCGCCGGCCTGATCGACCTGCGCGACAAGGCCTCGTTCTACTGGCTGTGCCTCGTGCTGCTCGCGGCAACGCTGTGGTTCTCCGGCCGGCTCGCGGTCTCGCGCTTCGGCTACGTATTGCGCGGCGCCAAGTCCAACGACCTGCGCATGATGGCGCTGGGCTTTCCGGTGTTCCGCTATCGCCTGGCCGCCTTCGTGATCTCCGGCGCCTTCGGCGGCCTCTCCGGCATCCTGCTGGCCAACGAAGGCGCCTACGTCTCGCCCGCCATGATGTCGTGGGTGAAGTCGGGCGACCTGATCGTGATCGTGGTGCTGGGCGGCATCGGCACGCTGCTCGGGCCGCTGTGGGGCGCCATCGCCTTCTTCGCCCTGGAGGAGCTGCTGCAGCCGGTGCTCAACCTCGCGCACACGGGATGGGGCGAGTACTGGCAGATGGTGTTCGGGCCGCTGCTGGTGCTGGTCGCGCTTTATGCCAGGGGCGGCATCGACTCCCTGCTTGGCCGTCACCCCGGAGAGCGTCGATGAGCGAGGCCCTGCTCTCGACCCAAGGCTTGATGAAGCGCTTCGGCGGGCTGGTCGCCACCGACCATGTCTCGATCGACGTGCTTCCCGGCGAGATCCACGCCCTGATCGGCCCCAACGGCGCGGGCAAGACGACGCTCGTCGGCCAGCTCACCGGCAACCTGCGGCCCGATGCCGGCACCATCCACTTCGCCGGCGAGGACATCACGCGGCTGCCCACGCACGCGCGCGTGCGACGCGGGCTGGCGCGCTCGTTCCAGATCACCGCCGTGCTGCGCGAATTCACCGCGATCGAGAACGTGGCGCTGGCGGTGCAGGCGCATGACGGCCACTCCTTCCGCTTCCTGGGCGACGCGCGCAACGAGCGCCGCCTGCGCGACCGCGCCTGGCACGCGCTCAGCCAGGTCGGGCTCGACCAGCGCGGCGCGGTGCTGGCGCAGGAGCTGAGCCACGGCGAGCAGCGCCAGCTCGAGATCGCCATGGCGCTGGCGGGCGAGCCCAAGCTGCTGCTGCTCGACGAGCCGATGGCCGGCATGGGCGGCGAGGAATCGCACGACATGGTCGCGCGCCTGCGTCACCTCAAGGGCCACCATGCCATGCTGCTGATCGAGCACGACATGGATGCGGTGTTCGCGCTGGCCGACCGCATCACCGTGCTGGTCTATGGCCGGGCGATCGCGACCGGCACGCCACAGGAGATCCGCGCCAACGCGGAGGTCCGACAGGCCTATCTCGGGGAAGGCGATACGCCATGAGGGGCGATTCGTGCTGAAGGTTCGCGACCTGAAAGCCTTCTATGGCCGCAGCCAGGCGCTGTTCGGCATGGAGCTGAGTGTCGGCGCGGGCGAGGTCGTGACCCTGATGGGGCGCAACGGCATGGGCAAGACCACGACCGTGCACGCCATCATGGGCGTGCTGGCCGAGCGCAGCGGCTCGATCGAGTTCGACGGCAGGCGGATCGACCAGCTGCCGTCCTTCCGGATCGC
The DNA here is from genome assembly GCA_963923875.1 of uncultured Alphaproteobacteria bacterium. Taxonomy (GTDB): domain Bacteria; phylum Pseudomonadota; class Alphaproteobacteria; order Reyranellales; family Reyranellaceae; genus Reyranella. The sequence goes on along the minus strand of CAWUOG010000197.1, from coordinate 3,109 downwards.
AAGGTTGGGCCTGGGACTGGTGCCGGAGGGACGCCAGATCTTCCCCAATCTCTCGGTGCGCGAGAATCTGCTGGCTGCCGCGTCCAACCGCTCCGGCCGCGCCGAGCCTTGGACGCTCGAGCGGGTCGTCGAGTTCTTCCCAAGGCTCGGCGAGCGGCAGGCCAACCGCGGCAACCAGCTGTCGGGCGGCGAGCAGCAGATGCTGGCGATCGGCCGCGCCCTGATGACCAATCCGCGGCTACTGATCCTCGACGAGGCGACCGAGGGGTTGGCGCCGCTGATCCGGCAGGAGATCTGGGCGTGCCTCGCCCGCCTCAAGCGCGAAGGCCAGTCGATCCTGGTGATCGACAAGAACGTCGGCGCCGTGATCGGGCTGGCCGACCGTCATCATATCGTGGAAAAGGGCCGGGTCGTCTGGTCCGGCACGTCCACCGCGCTCGCCAGCGACAGCGACCTTCAGCACAGGTATCTTGGGGTCTGAGCCCGTTTGGAGTTGTCGATGCGTCTGGCTGTTCCAGCCCTTCTGCTTGCCTTCGCTGCCGCGCCCGCGTTCGCCCAGGGACAGGTCAACGTCTACAACTGGTCGGACTACATCGCCGAAGACCAGCTCAAGGAATTCGGCAAGAGCACGGGCATCAAGGTCAACTACACCACCTACGACAGCAACGAGATCCTCGACGCCAAGCTGAGAGCGGGCCGCTCGGGCTACGATGTCGTAGTGCCGACCGCCTCGCCGTTCTTCGTGCGCCAGCTCGCGGCCAACATCTACCGGCCGATCGACAAGGCCAGGCTCAAGAACTACGGCAACCTCGACCCCAAGATCATGGCGCAACTCGCCAAGTACGATCCGGGCAACGCCCACGGCATTCCGTGGATGTGGGGCACGATCGGCATCGGCTACAATGTCGCCGAAATCAACAAGCGCATGGTCAAGCCGCCGGTCGATTCGCTCGCCATGATCTTCGAGCCGTCGATCGTCTCGCGCTTCGCCGATTGCGGTGTCATGGTCCTCGACAGCCCCACCGACGTCATCCCGGCGGCACTGAAGTACCTGCTGCTCGACCCCGATTCGAAGAAGCCCGAGGACCTCGCCAAGGCCGCGGAGCTGATCAAGGGTGTGCGGCCCTACATCCGCAAGTTCCACTCGTCGGAGTACATCAACGCGCTGGCCGGCGGTAACATTTGCCTCGCCTTCGGCTATTCGGGCGACATTCTGCAGGCCCGCGACCGCGCCGCGAAGGCCGCCGACAAGCGCAACATCGCCTACGCCGTGCCGGCTCAGGGCGCGATGCTGTGGATCGACGTGGCGGCGATTCCCAGGGATTCCCCCAATCCCGACAACGCGCTGCGCTTCCTCGATTTCATGCTGGAACCCAAGGTCGCCGCCGCCTCGAGCGAACTCACCGGCTACGCCAACGCCAACGTCCCGGGCACGGCGCTGCTCGACAAGGCGATCGCCGGCAATCCATCGATCTACCCGAAGACCGACGACCGGGCGAAGTTCTACACCATCACCGCCGGCACGCCCGAACAGACGCGCGAGCGCACGCGGCTGTGGACGTCGATCAAGACCGGCCAGTGACCGCGTCTGCGGATGGCCGGCGGTGAGTGAGCCGCCAGTGAGCGAACCCATCGTCAGGATCGAGGGCCTGACCAGGCGCTTCGGCACGGTCGTGGCGGTGGACGGCATCGATCTCGAGGTGGCGCGCGGTGAGCTGTTCGCCCTGTTGGGCGGCTCGGGCTGCGGCAAGACCACGCTGCTTCGCATGCTGGCCGGGCTCGAGACACCCGATGCCGGGCGCATCCTGATCGACGGCCAGGACATGACCTCGACCCCGGCTCACCTGCGGCCGGTCAACATGATGTTCCAGTCCTACGCCCTGTTCCCGCACATGGATGTCGCGGCGAATGTCGGCTACGGCCTGCGCCGCGAGGGCGTGGCTGGGCCCGAGATCGCCGGGCGGGTTCGCGAGGCGTTGGCCCTGGTGCAGCTCGAGGGGCTGGAGACGCGCCGGCCCGCGCAGCTTTCCGGCGGCCAGCGTCAGCGCGTCGCGCTGGCCCGCGCCCTGATCAAGCGGCCCAAGTTGCTGCTGCTCGACGAGCCGCTGGCCGCGCTCGACCGCAAGCTGCGCGAGGGCACGCGCTTCGAGCTGGTGCGGCTGCAGGAACGCCTGGGGCTCACCTTCATCGTGGTCACGCACGACCAGGACGAGGCGATGTCGATGGCGACGCGGCTCGCGGTGATGAACCAGGGGCGGATCGTGCAGACCGGCAGTCCGTTCGAACTCTACGAGCGGCCGGCCAGTCGCTTCGTCGCGGGCTTCATCGGCGTTGCCAACATCTTCGAGACCGGCCCCGGGCGCTGGCTGGCGCTGCGGCCGGAAAAGATCGCGATCGCTGCCGCACGCCCTGCCTTCGACCAGACCGCCAGCCAGATCGTCAGCGGCCGCATCGTCGACAGCGCCTACGAGGGCGGCCGCTCGCTCTATCGCGTTGCGACCGAGCGCCACGGCACCGTGCTGGTATCGGCCACTAACGTCACGCGCACGCAAGACGGCGTATTCCAGCGCGGCATGGCGGTCTGGCTGAGCTGGAACGACTCCTCCGGCCAGGTGCTGGAGGCCTGATCCGGTGCGTGCCGTCATCGCCCTTCCCTATGCCTGGCTGGCGGTGTTCTTCCTGCTGCCGTTCGCGCTGGTGCTCGGCATCGCGCTCGGCACCAACGCGCCCGACTCGGTGCCTCCGGTCGAGCTGGGTTTCAGTCTCGACAATTTCCGGCTGCTGCTGAGCGACAAGCTCTACCTCGCCGCCTGGCTGTCGTCGCTCCGGATCGCCGCGGCCTCGACGCTGGTGGCGCTGCTGCTCGGCTATCCGATGGCCTATGCCGTGGCGCGCGCCGCGCCGCGTCTGCGGCCGACCCTTCTGATGCTGATCGTGCTGCCGTTCTGGACCTCGTTCCTGATCCGCGTCTATGCCTGGATGGGACTGCTGGCCGAGAACGGCACGCTCAACCAGTTTCTGCGCTGGAGCGGCATCGCCGACGATCCGGGCACCATCCTCGGCACCGAATGGGCGGTCCATCTCGGCATCGTCTATGCCTACCTGCCCT
>CAWUOG010000196.1:0-5929 GCA_963923875.1 uncultured Alphaproteobacteria bacterium | reverse complement strand
TCGTCGGAAGAGAAAGGCGACCTGATCGCATTCCTGCGGTCCCTCGACGTCGAGGCCGCGCCACTGCCGCCGGCGCCGACGATCTGTCCCTAGCGCAGGCGCTGCAGAGCGCTTTCGAGGATCCACGCCGCGGCTGCGGCATCGACCCGCTCGGCGCGTTTGGCGCGGCTCATGTCGTAGTCGTCGATCATGCCGCGCGTCACGGCGGCGGTGCTGAGGCGCTCGTCCTGGAACACGGCGGGCAGCGCGGCCAGGCGCGGCGCGCCGTGATTGGCGATGTTGGTCACGAACTGGCGCACCGACTGGCAGCGTGGACCTTCGGTGCCGTCCATATTGAGCGGCAGGCCGACCACCAGCGCCTTGACTTCGTACCTTGTCACGAGTTGGTCGAGGGTCGCGAGGTCGGCTGCGAGTTTGGCACGCTTGAGGGTGGTCAGCGGCGTGGCGAGGGTGCGCAGCACGTCGGACGTCGCGATGCCGATAGTCTTACTGCCGACATCGAGGCCCATCAGGCGTCCGTCGCGGACCAGCAGAGGCTTCAGATCGGGGAAGTCGATAACGGGCATGTGGTTCGAGGGCGAATTGCGTCCCCGCCCTTGTTTTCGGTTATAAACACACAAAGGCTGCAATCAAGGTAAGTTCGCGCCCGTGAACGACACGCTCTTTACGTTGCTCGCCATCGCCATGCTCCTGACGCTGGTCAGTCTGCTCGTGCCGGCGGCTGAGCGCCTGCGCCTGCCGCACACCGTGCTGCTTGCCAGCGCCGGCCTGGGGTTGGGATTTCTCGGAGTCTGGCTCTATTCGCGCCGCGACCTCGGCGTCATGGGCGACGCGTTCTCCGGCCTGAGATTGCTGGAAGGCCGCACCGACCTGTTTCTGCCACTCTTCCTGCCGCCGCTGCTGTTTACGGCCGGCCTATTCATCGAGGTGCGGCGACTGTTCGACGAGATCTTTGCCGTCCTGCTGCTGGCCATCATCGCTGTCGTCGTCTGCATCGCGGGCGTCGCCGTCGCGGTCAATCTGGTGACCGGCTACGACATCGTGGTTTGCCTGCTGCTCGGCGCGATTGTGTCGACTACCGATCCAGCGGCGGTGATCGGTATCTTCCGCGACGTCGGTGCTCCCAAGCGGCTTTCCATTCTGGCGGAGGGAGAGTCTCTGCTGAACGACGCCGTCGCCATCGCGGCCTTTGGCTTCCTGGTCGACCTGCTCGTGAGGAACAGCCTGTCGGGCATGGTCAATACGTCGAGCGCATGGACACCGGTGCTGACCTTCTTGCGCGAATTCGGGGGGGGCATGGCGTTCGGCTTCCTCATGGCGCGAGTCGCGATCTTCATCCTGCCACGCCTGAGCGATTCCGAAGTGGCGATCAATTCGGTAACGGTCAGCCTTGCCTATGCGAGCTACGTCGTCGCAGACAAGTACCTGCATGTCTCCGGGGTAATATCGGTGGTCATGGCGGCGCTCACGATCGCAGCCTATGGGCCCACACACCTCCATCCCCGGCAATGGACCAACCTGCGGCACCAGTGGCACCAGCTCGAGTTCTGGAGCAACTGCCTGATCTTCATCCTTGCCGCGATGGCAGCGGCGCCGGTGCTGCTGCAGATCAAGTTGATCTATGTCTGGGGCGTGCTTGCCGTAGCCGCGGGCGCCATTCTTGCCCGCGCTGCGGTCATCTTCGGTCTGCTACCGGTGCTGGAGGCCACCCACCGCGTCCAGCCGGTGAACAAGCAGTACAAGACGATCCTGGTATGGGGAGGCCTGCGCGGCGCCGTCACGATCGTGCTGGCGATGGTTGCGGCGGGAGATACGCGCCTGTCCGACAGCGCGCGAGAATTCTGCGCGGTGCTTGCGACCTTGTTCGTGCTCTTCACTCTGTTCTTCCAGGCGACGACGCTCGGCGTTGTGATGCGCCTGTTCGGACTCGACAAGCTCAGTGCCGTGGAGATCGCCCTGCGGGACCGCGTCTTGGCGCTGTCGCGGATCAATGTGGCTCGCCATCTGCAGGAGATCATTCGCAGTCACAACGCCAAGGTCGAGGGACTCGACGCCGACCCCGTATCCGCCGGAGAGGCGCAGATCGAGGCGGCGCCTCCCGAACTCAATCTCACTCTCGATGAGCGGTTGAAAGTCGGTCTACTGACGCTGTGCACCCGGGAGCGCGAGCTCTATCTGGACCTGTTCGAGCAGCAGACCCTGTCGCGCCGTATGGTCGCCATACTGGCCGCGCGCGCCGAGCGGCTGATCGATGCCGTGCGCGATCGCGGTCCGCAAGGCTATTCTGACGAGATCCGGCGCTTTGCCGTGCCCGACCGTCCGTTTCGCGCCGCACTCTGGCTGCACCGCCGCTTCGGCATCGAACGTGCGCTGACCGAGCGACTCGCCGACCGCTTCGAGGCCTTGATGGTGTCGCAGGAGGTGCTGAACGAGCTTGCCACTTTCAACATGCGTTCGGTTGCCGATCTGGTTGGGCCCGAAGCCGCGGCGAAGCTTGGCGACATCATCGGCGATCGCCAGCAGCTTGTGGCCGACGCGCTCCATGCGCTGGCGCTGCAGTATCCCGGATATGCCGAGTCGATTCGCGATCGTCAGCTCGAGCGGGCGGCCATTCGCTTCGAATCGGCGGAGTACTCGCGGCGCTTGCGCGAAGCGGTGATCGGCCGCGAAGTCTATGACGATCTGCGACGTGAACTGAACGCCCGGCGCAAGGCGATCGCCGGGCGGCCACAACTCGATCTCGGCCTTGAACTGGCGACCATGATCGGCCGCGTGTCGCTGTTCGCGGGGCTCGACCGCGAAACCCTGGCAGAGGTCGGTAAGCGGCTGCGCGCGGTGGTCGCGCTTCCCGGCGAGAAGGTGGTGGTGACGGGCGAGCTGGCCGACGCGATGTATTTCATCGCCGCCGGCGAGGTGAAGGTGATGATCTCTGCGGGACCGGTCGTGCTGAAGGAAGGCGACTATTTCGGCGAGAGGGGGCTGCTGGAATCCCAGCGCCGCAATGCCGACGTCGTGGCCGACGGCTATTGCCACTTGCTCGCCCTGCATCGCAAGGACTTCAACGGCCTGCTGGCCAAGCTGCCGGAACTGCGGGCTAAGATCGCCGCTGTGGCGGCCAACCGGCTGGGCAATGCGACGCCGGCCGCCCCTTCGGTTGCCGGTTCCCGCCAAAACTAGTACCAACCGCGCAAATCTGCTGGTTTCGGAGTGGTTTGATGTCGCTCGATAAGGAGGCGGTGGCACGCATTGCGCGGCTCGCCCGTCTGAAGGTTCCGGAAGAAGAACTCGGCGCGCTTGCGGGCGAGCTGTCGGGTATTCTTGCCTGGATCGAGCAACTGAATGAGGTGGACACCGGGGGCGTTGAGCCATTGGCCAGCGTCTCCGACGTCACGCTCCCCATGCGCCAGGACAAGGTTACCGATGGCGGCGTGGCCGAGAAGATCCTGGCGAACGCGCCGGGCGGTGCGGTCTACATCGAGCCGACGGACAAGAATGCCGGCGGCTTCTTCACCGTCCCAAAGGTGGTGGAGTAGTCCATGGCGAACCTGACCGATCTGACCATCGCCCAACTCGTGGCGGCGATGGGTCGGAAAGAGGCAAGCGCCGTCGAGGTGGCGGACGCGCACTTGAAAAAGCTCGATGAGCATCGGGCGCTCAATGCTTTCATTACCGAGACGCCAGACAAGGCGCGCGCCATGGCCAAAGCCTCCGACGAGCGCCGCGCCAGGGGCCAGGCGGGCCTGCTCGAGGGCGTGCCGCTCGGCATCAAGGATCTGTTCTGCACCGAGGGCGTGCAGACCACGGCTGCGAGCCACATCCTCGAAGGCTTCGTGCCCCAGTATGAGAGCACCGTTACCGCCAATCTCTGGAAGCAGGGCGCGGTAATGGTCGGCAAGACCAACCTCGACGAGTTCGCGATGGGTTCGTCGAACATGACCAGCCACTTCGGCGGCGTCGAGAACCCGTGGAAGAAGCGTGGCGACAACCGCAAGCTCGTGCCCGGCGGCTCGTCGGGCGGCTCGGCCGCCGCGGTCGCAGCCTACATGGTGCCCGGCAGCACCGGCACCGATACCGGCGGCTCGATCCGCCAGCCGGCGTCGTTCTGCGGCATCGTCGGTATGAAGCCGACCTACGGCCGCTGCTCGCGCTGGGGCGTGGTCGCGTTCTCGAGTTCGCTCGATCAACCCGGGCCATTTGCCCGGACTGTCGAAGACTCGGCACTTATGCTTCAGGCGATGGCGGGGCACGATCCCAAGGATTCGACCTCGGCGACGCTCGCGCTGCCGGACTTCGTCGCGGCCGCCCGCAATCCCGACATCAAGGGAATGAAGGTAGGCATCCCCAAGGAGTACCGCGTCGACGGCACCGCGCCCGAGATCGTGGCGCTGTGGGAGAAGGGGATCGAGATGATGAAGGCGGCGGGCGCCTCCATCGTCGAAGTCTCGCTGCCGCACACCAAGTACGCGCTGCCTGCCTATTACATCGTGGCGCCGGCGGAATGCTCTTCGAACCTGGCGCGGTACGACGGCGTCCGCTTCGGCCTGCGCGTGCCGGGCAAGGACCTGATCGAGATGTACCAGAACACGCGCGGCGCGGGCTTTGGCAAGGAAGTGCGCCGGCGCATCATGATCGGCACCTACGTGCTGTCGGCCGGCTACTACGACGCCTACTACAAGAAGGCGCAGCAGATTCGGCAGCTCATCGCGCGCGACTTCAAGGAAGCCTTTCAGAAGTGCGACGTGCTGCTGACGCCGACCGCGCCGACCGCGGCCTTCGCCGCCGGCGAGAAGATGGACGATCCGGTGACCATGTATCTCAACGACATGTTCACCATCCCGGCCTCGATGGCGGGGCTGCCCGGCATTTCGGTGCCGGTGGGCGCCGACAAGGACGGTTTGCCGCTCGGCCTGCAGCTGATCGGCCGCTCGTTCGACGAGGAATCGGTGCTGCGTTCGGCGGCCGCCTTGGAAAAGGCGGCGGCGTTCACGGGGCGCGCAGCCGGCTACTGACTGGCGTCAGACCTTGAAGGCCTGACGTGCCAGGAGCTTCCAGTCGGCGCCCTGCTTCTGCCAGACCTGGAGCACGCCGATCTTCGAGACGTTCCACTTGCCGTCGCCGGGGCCGCTTTCGCTCTCCCAGGCGTGACGGACGATGGCGTTGTTGCCGACCACCGCGACGGTCTGCTTGCTGAGCTCGATCGACTTGTAGACCGTCTTCCTGCCGGCAACGACGTCGACATATTCCTTCTGGGTCTCGATGCGGCCGCTCGAATGGCCGTAGCTCAACTGGCTGGCGGTGAGCGCCTCGAGCTTGGCGCGGTCGGCGGCAAGCATCGCCCTAGTGAGGCTGGACACCGCAGCTTCGACCGCGGCGACATCGGGACCCTCGGCGAGCGCCGGATTGCGGGCGAGAATCGCTGTGCCGGAAGCCAACAACGCGGCGGCTGCGAGTGTGCGACGGCTGACTGTCATGATTTCCTCCGGGTCCTCTCCGCTTTCGGGAGATGACGGACGCTATCAGCCTCTCTCGGACGGCGAAACGCTTTCGGGCTCACAGCATATGCAGAGTGGCCGTAAGTCCGGTCCGGGTTACACTCCCACAACCGGGGAGACAGACATGGCAGACTACGATCTGGTCGTGCGCGGCGGCACTGTGGCCGACGGCACCGGCGCGGCAACGCACGAGGCCGATGTCGCGGTGAAGGACGGCAAGATCGCCGCGGTCGGCAAGGTTTCCGGCAAGGCCAAGGAAGAGATCGATGCCAAGGGCCTGCTGGTCACGCCGGGCTTCGTCGACATCCACACGCACTATGACGGCCAGGCAACCTGGGATTCGCGCCTGCAGCCGTCGAGCTGGCACGGCGTCACCACGGCAGTAATGGGCAATTGCGGTGTCGGCTTTGCGCCGGTGAAGTTCGAGGACCGCCAGC
>CAWUOG010000195.1:0-5951 GCA_963923875.1 uncultured Alphaproteobacteria bacterium | reverse complement strand
GCGCGGCCGGGCAGGGCGAGGAAGCGCTTGGGCTCGCGCGCGGCGGCGAACACGGCCTGGCCGTGCGGGAAGCGGACGGTGCGGTCGCCCTCGCTGTGCACGATGAAGACCTTGCAGCGCGCGCGGGCGATCCGGCCTTCGTTGTCGAGGCCGCTCCTCATGCCGAACAGCAGCGGGTCGGGCAGCCAGGGCAGCATGTCGTGCGCCTGTTTGCGCGCGGAGGCGACCGGCGCCAGCAGCACCAGCGCGGCGCAGGGCGACAGCGTCGCGAGTTCGGTGGCCGGAACGGAGCCGAGCGACGTGCCCCACAGCACGACGCTGTCGGGTTTGATGCCGATGCGCATCAGGTGGCGCCAGGCGGCGAGGCCGTCGTTGCGCAGGGTCGCCTCGCTGGCCGAGGTGCCCGCGCTCCGGCCATAGCCGCGATAGTCGATCGTGAAGACGTTGAAGCCGCGGGCCTGCAGGTAGCGCGCGTCGCCCGCGATGTCGGCGATGGTGCCGGTGTTGCCGTGGAAGTAGAGCACGGTGAGGCCGTTCTTCGGCTCGGCCGCGGTATAGAACCAGCCGTGCAGCCGCACGCCGTCGTCGGTGTCGAAGAAGACATCCTGCGCATTCGCCGGCAGCGTCCACGGCCGCGCCGGATCGTACAGGCGCGGCTTGAAGGTCAGGTGCTGTTCGATGGCCGGCGTGACGAGATAGAGCGCGCCGAGGCCGGCGAGAAGAAGCGCCGCAACGGCGATCGCCAGGCGGCGGGTGCCGCGTCGGGACATCATCTCGAGGGCTCTCCCCAGGGTGCGATCGGCGCGTCAGGTCGCGGTGTCAGTTCCTTGTACGCGCAATCTTCGGCGTGGGATGAGTGTGAGGAGACGGCGCTTCGCGCCGTCACGCGCGCTAATCCGCCGCCTTCTGATCGATGAACGTCAGCGTGCCGTCGGCCCGCTCGCCCTTGAGATAGCGGAACGTGCCGGCGCCGGTCGCGATCAGCTCGCCGGCCTGGTTGTAGATCTCGGTCTCGGCGGCGAAGGTGCTCTGGCTGGTCGAGGGCCGCCAGGCGCCGAAGATGGTCAGCGTGTCGCCCTCGCGCGCCGCCTTGATGAACTGCGTGGTGAAGGCGAGCGTCACCGAGAGGCGCCGCGTCGTGGCCGTGTCGTTGAAGGTGCAGGCGAAGCCCGAGGCGCCGTCGAGCAGGGTCATCAGCACGCCGCCATGCAGCAGGCCGTTGGCGTTGCACAGCTCGGCGCGGACGTTGAGTTCGAATTCGACGAATCCGGGACGCCAGGCCACCACCCGGTGGCCGATCAGGCCGTTGAAACCACGGAACTCGTAGGGGCCGACCGGCCGTGCGTCGGCCGGTCGCTGGATCGGCATGGCGGCGGTTTTAGCCGCTCGCCATGTTCGCTGTCGATTGCTTTAGCGCGGTTCTCTTAGCGGCGGCCCATCGCCGCGATCGGCGGACGGTGGCCGTTGGTCATCGGACGCGACACCGAAGCCGGGGCGGCCTGCTGGGTCGAGGGCTGCGCGGCCATGCCGGTGCGGATGTCGCGCGCGACCTTGACCAGGCGCGGGCCCCAGTCGGCCTCGAGACGGTCCTTGCTGATCTGGTAGATCGGCGCCGAGGCGTTGATCGCGTAGGCCGCGGTGCCGTCGGTGTTGCGCAGCGGCGCGCCGACGCCGCACAGCTCGGGCAGCCACTCGCCCCAGGTCACGCAGAAGCCGTGATCGGCCAGTTCCTTGAACGAGCGCTCCATGCCGGTCTTCACCTTGGCCCAGTCGTCGCGCCAGCGGCGGCGGATCGCATCGATGTGCTTGTTGCGGTCGACGTCGGGCAGCGAGAAGAGATAGGCGCGGCCCATCGCGGTGCTGGCCATCGGCACGCGGGTGCCGACATCGTGCGTGATCGCCACGACCGAGGGGCCGCGGCAGGCTTCGAGATAGATCATCGAATGACGGTCGCGGCCGCCGAGCGCGGTCGAGGCGTTGAGCGCGTGGGCGAGCGCCTCGAGCGGCGCGCGGCTGGCGCGGCGGACGTCCATGCTCGAGATCGCGGCGTAGCCGAGCGCGAGAACCGAGGCGCCCAATTCGTACTTCCGGAAGCGGCGGATGTAGTTGAGGTAGCCCAGCTCGGTCAGCGTGTGGGTGAGGCGCGCCACGGTCGGCTTGGGCAGGCCGGTGCGATGGGCGATCTCCTGGTTGCCCAGCATGCCTTCGCCGGCATGGAAGGCGCGGAGAATGTCGAGGCCACGGGCCAGCGCGGTGACGAACTGCCGGTCCTTGGCCGGCATGCCTTCGCCCAGACCGTTCTCGGTCGAGCTCTGCAGAGCCGCTGTGCGGGTGACGAGGTGGCTGACATTGCCCATGTGCGTTTGCTCCTGTGAATGGACGTTTATTTCTGTGGAGCGGAAGCTGCCATCCCCCTCCTAAAGTCGCAACGAGCGAGACCGGGTTTTGGCCTGCGAACGCGCAAAGCGGTTATGACGTTAATGCGGGTTTCTGCCTCAGGAGTTGCAAAAGCCCGGAAAGCCTCGCGATTCGCGGCAAATTCACTCGTCCACCGCGCACAAACTCGGGTTCGCTGGCAGCCAGCCGGCTGTCCGGCTACCATCCCGCCGACCCCCAGAGAGGCACTAATAGTGGCTAGAGAACCCGCACTGCCCAAGGACATCGCCGGCCTGTCGTTCGAGGACGCGCTGAAGGAGCTCGAGACCATCGTCGGCCAGCTCGAGCGCGGCCAGGTGAAGCTCGACGAGGCGATCACGGCCTACGAACGCGGTGCGCTGCTGAAGAAGCACTGCGAGCAAAAACTGGCCGAGGCCAAGATGAAGGTGGAGAAGATCAATTTCTCCGCCGACGGGTCGGTGTCGAGCCAGCCGGCCGACCTCACCTAGTCCCGTCCGTTCCCATGCCGTTGTCGTCGTTCCGTCAGTTCGACGCCGCCCTGGCGCATGCCGCCGAGGCGACCGAGCAGACGATGGATCGCCTGTTGCCGAAAGGCGACGAGGGCGAGGCGCGCCTGTTCGAGGCGATGCGCTATTCGAGCCTGGGCGGCGGCAAGCGTCTGCGCGCCTTCTTCGTGCTGGCCTCCGCCACGCTGTTCAAGGTCGGCGCGCTGCCCGCGCTGCGCACCGCGAGCGCCATCGAGTTCGTGCACGCGTATTCGCTGATCCATGACGATCTGCCGTCGATGGACGACGACGATCTGCGGCGCGGCAAGCCCAGCTGCCACAGGCAGTTCGACGAGGCGACGGCGATCCTGGCCGGCGACGCGCTGCAGGCGCTGGCCTTCGAGGTGCTGGCGCACGAGGACACGCACGGCGACGCCGCGGTGCGCGCCCACCTGGTCGCGGATCTCGCGAAGGCCTCGGGTGCGCACGGCATGGTGGGCGGCCAGATGCTCGACCTGCTGGCGGAAGAAGAAGGGGCCGAGCCGATGTCGAGTGCCGCGATCACGCGGCTGCAGCGGCTCAAGACCGGCGCGCTGATCTCGTTCTCCTGCACGGCGGGCGCGATCCTCGGCAAGGCGACCGAGTCGATGCGCACCCATCTGTCGGCCTATGCGCACGACCTCGGGCTGGCGTTCCAGATCGTCGACGATCTGCTCGATGTCGAGGGCAGCGCCGAGCAGTTGGGCAAGACCCCGGGCAAGGATGCCGCCGCCGGCAAGGCGACCTTCGTGTCGATTCTCGGCCTCGAGCGGGCGCGGGCCCAGGCCGACCTGCTGGCCCGGCAGGCGGCCCAGCACCTCGAACCCTTTGGAAAGTCAGCGGATTTGCTTATACAGGCGGCGAATTTCGTGGTGACGCGACGGGCCTGAGGCGGGCCCGGGATGAGCCCAGGGTGGGGGCGTGCGTCGCCGCGCAGGAGTATAGTGTGGACATGAACGACAAGGGGACAACCCCGCTTCTCGACACGGTGAACGTGCCGGCCGACATCCGGAAGCTGAAGGCCGACCAGCTGCGCCAGCTCGCCGATGAACTCAGGCAGGAGACCATTTCCGCGGTTTCCGTGACCGGGGGGCATCTCGGCGCGGGCCTCGGCGTGGTCGAGCTGACCGTGGCGCTGCACTACGTGTTCGACACGCCGCGCGACCGCGTGCTGTGGGACGTCGGCCACCAGGCCTATCCGCACAAGATCGTCACCGGCCGCCGCGACCGCATCCGCACGCTCCGCCAGGAGGGCGGGCTGTCGGGCTTCACCCGGCGCAGCGAGAGCGAATACGACCCGTTCGGCGCCGCGCATTCCTCGACCTCGATCTCGGCCGGCCTCGGCATGGCGGTGGCGCGCGATCTGTCGGGCGGCACCAACAACGTGATCGCGGTGATCGGCGACGGCGCGATGAGCGCCGGCATGGCCTACGAGGCGATGAACAACGCGGGCCACCTGCGCAGCCGGCTGATCGTGATCCTGAACGACAACGACATGTCGATCGCGCCGCCGGTCGGCGCGCTGTCGGGGCATCTGTCGCGCCTGCTGTCGGGCCGGCCCTACGTGCAGCTGCGCAATCTCGGCCGCGCCTTCGCCGAAGCGCTGCCCAAGCCGCTCGAGACGGCCGCCCGCCGCGCCGAGGAATTCGCGCGCGGCTTCGTCGCCGGCGGCACCCTGTTCGACGAGCTCGGCTTCTACTATGTCGGCCCGGTCGACGGACACAACCTCGACCATCTGCTGCCGGTGCTGAAGAACGCCCGCGACAGCCGCCTCGACAAGCCGATCCTGATCCATGTCGTGACCAAGAAGGGCAAGGGCTATCCGCCGGCCGAGGCGAGCGCCGACAAGTATCACGGCGTGGTCAAGTTCGACGTCATCACCGGCAAGCAGAGCAAGCCCGTCGCCAACGCGCCGGCCTACCAGGCGGTGTTCGCCAAGTCGCTGATCGCCGAGGCCGAGGCCGACAGCAAGATCGTCGCGATCACCGCGGCGATGCCGTCGGGCACCAGCCTCGACAAGTTCGCCGAGCGCTTCCCGGAACGCTGCTTCGATGTCGGCATCGCCGAGCAGCATGGCGTGACCTTCGCCGCCGGCCTGGCGACCGAAGGTTATAAGCCGTTCGCCGCGATCTACTCGACCTTCCTGCAGCGCGGCTACGACCAGGTGGTGCACGACGTCGCGATCCAGAAGCTGCCGGTGCGCTTCGCCATCGACCGCGCCGGCCTGGTCGGCGCCGACGGCGCCACGCATGCGGGCTCGTTCGACGTCACGTATCTCGCCTGCCTGCCGGACTTCGTGGTGATGGCGGCCGCCGACGAACTGGAACTGATGCACATGGTGGCGACGGCGGCCGCGATCGACGACCGCCCGTCGTCGTTCCGCTATCCGCGCGGCGAGGGCTTCGGCGTCGACCTGCCGGCGCGCGGCACGCCGCTCGAGATCGGCAAGGGCCGCGTCCTGCGCGAGGGCACCAAGATCGCGCTGCTGAGCTTCGGCGCGCGCCTGCACGAGTGCCTGACGGCGGCCGAGGATCTCGCCGCCAAGGGGCTGAGCACCACGGTGGCCGACGCCCGCTTCGCCAAGCCGCTCGACACCGGGCTGATCGAGCGGCTCGCCCGCGAGCACGAGGTGCTGATCACGATCGAGGAGGGGTCGATCGGCGGCTTCGCCAGCCACGTCCTGCAGCATCTGGCGACCGCCGGCCTGCTCGATCACGGCCTGAAGGTCCGGCCGATGGTCCTGCCCGACCGCTTCATCGACCACGCATCGCCCACGAAGCAGTACGCCGACGCCGGCCTCGACGCCGCCGGCATCGTGAAGACCGCGCTCGCCGCCCTCGGCCAGCAGGCCGAACGGGCGAGAGGTTAGCGCGCAGCTGACGCTTCCTCCCCATTCACATGGGGAGGTGCCCGCGTCTTACGTGGGCGGAGGGGTCAGAGACCTCTCCCTCCCTGTTCGCCACGCATGACCCCTCCGTCGTCGTAAGACGACGACACCTCCCCCGATGACGGGGGAGGAGGCTCGCGGAG
>CAWUOG010000194.1:0-5979 GCA_963923875.1 uncultured Alphaproteobacteria bacterium | reverse complement strand
CGGGCCGCCAGCCGCTCGAGGATCGCGCGATAGGGTGGGGCGTCGAGCCTGGGATGGGTCGCGGGCGCGGCGAGCACGAAGCGTTGCTGCCTCAACGCGTTGGTATCTGCCGAAGCCGGTTCGCCCTTGAGAAAGAGATCGAACCGCAGGCGCTTGGGCTTCAGGAAATCGCGCGCGGTTTCGCGCAGCAGCGGATCGTCGATCGCCGCCAGCATCGCGCAGGTCGCAGGCGGGTGGATCAGGTCATCGTATCGATCGGTCAGGCGATGCCCGCTGACGAAGCGCAGGCCGGCGCCGGCCAGGGTCGCGGCGGTCTCGGCGAACAGGCTGGGCTGCCAGTGGGCGTGCAGGTACTCATGCACAAGGTAACCTGGTTCAGCACCCTTCAGGGCCTCGAGCCGCTGTCCAGCCGCACTGCCGGCCGCGAAGTAGGGACTGCCGGCATCGCGCAATGCCACTGCGAGGTCGAGTGCGGCGCGAGGGTCGGCGGTGCGCTGGGCGCGCAGCAGGCGCTGCAGCGGCACCAGTTCGGCCTCCGACGGGTAGGCCACGGTCGACAAGAAGAACAGGCCGCCGTCGCCGAGGTGAGTTCTCAGGATGTCGAGGATCAGCTCGCGATTGGCGCGGGACACCCAGGACCAGACGCCGTGCGCCACGATGATGTCGAACCGCGGCAGGTCGGTTCGCTTCAGCAGATCGGCAAAGGGCTGGTCGAGGAGGCGCAGGCCGGAGCCCGATGCGCTCGCCAGGGCGCGCGCGGTTTCAACGTGCTGGGGGCCGATGTCGGTGCCCCAGAATTCGCCCGGCGTCGCCGCGGCATGGATGTTGAGCGAGACGCCGTTGCCGTATCCCAGTTCGAGGTAGCGCAGGGGCCGCTCGGACGGGAATGCCCAGCCGCGTGCCAGGGTGAGCAGCTTGAGCGCCTCGGGCGCCAGTTCGCGATGATAGTCGTGGTTGTACGCGACGTCGTTGCGATAGCCGTCGATTTCCTGCGCAGGCGTCATCGCTCAGTCGATCAACCGCACCTTCACGTAGCTGCCCGGCGCATCCTCGATTGCCGGCAGTCCGCCCGCACCCGGCACGCGGGCCGGCACCTTTGCGCCGGACTTCGCCGACAGCCAGCGGTCCCAGTCGTGCCACCACGATCCGGGAAACTCCCTGGCGCCGGACTGCCATTCGGCGAGCGTCGGCGGATTGTTCTGCGTCTCGTTCAGCCAGTGCTGATACTTCTTGGCGTGCGGCGGATTGACAACGCCCGCGATATGGCCGGAACCGGCCAGCATGAAGCGTACCGGTCCGGAAAAGAGCTGAGTCGCCTTGTAGACCGAGCGGGCCGGCGCGATGTGATCTTCCTTGCCAGCCTGCAGATAGACCGGGATCGCGACCTTGCGCAGGTCGATCGGCACCCCGTCGACGGTGAGGCCGCCGGGCTGCGCCAGCAGGTTCCGCTGGTACATGTTGCGCAGGTAGTACATGTGCATTGCCGCCGGCATGCGGGTGGCATCTGCGTTCCAGAACAGCAGGTCGAACGGGAAAGGATCCTTGCCCATCAGGTAGTTGTTCACCACGAACGACCAGATCAGGTCGTTGGCGCGCAGCATGTTGAAGGTGGTCGCCATCTCGGTGCCATCCAGATAGCCCTTCTTGCTCATCACCTGCTCGACGCCGGCGAGTTGGTCCTCGTCGATGAAGACGCCCAGTTCGCCGGGCTCGGTAAAATCGACCTGCGCGGTGAAGAAGGTGCAGGCGGCGATTCGGTCGTCCCCCTTGGCCGCCATGTATGCCAGCGTCGTCGCCATCAGGGTACCGCCGATGCAGTATCCGATCGCCGAGACCTTCTTTTCGCCGGTCGCCTTCTCGATCGCGTCGAGCGCGGCGAGCGGGCCGAGCTTCATGTAGTCGTCGAACACGATCTTGGTCAGTTCCTCGTTGGGATTGACCCAGGAGATCACGAACACGGTATAGCCCTGTTCGGTTGCCCATTTGATGAAAGAGTTCTCGGGCTTGAGGTCGAGAATGTAGAACTTGTTGATCCACGGGGGCACGATCAGCAGCGGCATCGTGTAGACTTCGTCGGTCCTCGGCGCGTACTGCAGGAGCTGCATCAGCTTGTTCTGATAGACGACCTTGCCCGGTGAGGTGGCGACGTTTTCGCCGACCTTGAAGGCGTTCATGTCAGTCTGTCGGATCGCGAGCTTACCTTTGCCGCGCTCGAGGTCGGTCAGCAGGTTCTGCAGGCCCTTGATCAGGTTCTCGCCCTTGGTCTCGACGGTGGCCTTCACGACCTGCGGATTGGTCATGGCGAAGTTGCTGGGCGACATCGCATCCATGAACTGACGTGTATAGAAGTCGATCTTCTGCGCGGTCTTTTCGTCGACACCCTCGACCTGCCTGACCGTCTGCTGCATCCAGCGCGCGGTGAGCAGGTAGGACTGCTTGAGGTAGTCGAAGACGACTTCTTCCTTCCAGGCCGGGTCGTTGAAGCGCTTGTCGCCCTTGGCGGGCTCGGCGACCGGTTCGACCTTCTCGCCCATCATGCGCTGGGTCGTGACCTGCCACAGCCTGAGGTACTGATTCCAAAGCTCCATCTGGGCCTGAACGAGCTTGTTCGGGTCGGCCAGCATCTTGGCGGTGAAGTCCATGAAGGTCTGAGTGAGCCTGAGCGGATCCGCAGCCTGTGGACCGTCCGCCTGGTAGCGCAGGGCAAACTCTTCCAGGAGTTTCTGGCTGCGCTGGGCAATGTCCTGGAGAGCGGCCTGCATCTTGGCGCTCTCGGCCGCGGAAAGGCCGGGGAGGGGGCCGGTGGAAGAGTTCGGCGCAGACGTCTCTGACATGCGTTTCCCCTTACGAATCATTGGCTTTGCGGCGTTTCTTGCGGTACTTTCACTGTCCCGGTAACTTACCTGTCGGGGTTTTCCCGGGCCAGCCGCGCCGGCTCATTAGGTAGGCTGCGACAACTCAGGGGTCAATTTTCCTCTCGACCTCCGCTAGACACGCGGAACGGGAGGAGACCAGACGGATGGAATTGGTGCAGGCGATGCGGAACATAAGCGTGAGCGGTCGGGTCGGCCTGCTTTTCAGTGTTTCCATGATTGCCATGCTGGCGGCCTTGGCCGCTTGCGATGATTCCGCTCCGGCCAACAGCACCAAGGTTCGCCCGGGCGCCGAGCGCCAGATCGGGGCCAGCAACGCGCTCCCGGCAGCGACGGCCGGCCGGCAGTACGACACGGCGATCGCGCCGATCGACGAGACGCGCGGGCCGAAGATCGGCTCGATGGTCGCCGAGAGCGGAGGCCAGAAGGCGCAACTCGAAAAGCAGGCCAAGGAAATCGCCGAACGCGATGCCAAAGCGCGCGAGGAACGTGAGCGTCAGCGCCAACTCGAGGCCGAGCGCAAGGCCAACGAACCCAAGGAAGCCAAGAAGCCGCCTGCATCCGCACCTGCAAGCTCCGAGCCGCCGACACAGACTGCGGCGGCTGCACCGCCAGCGCCGGTTGCTGCGGCTCCGGTCCCGCCGCCCGATGCCGGTGCTGCGGCGCCACCGCCCGCACAGGAGCCCGTGACGGTTGCGGCCGCGCCGCCGCCACCCGCGCGGCCGGCCAATCCGAACAAGGCCTTCGAGCCGCCGCCGGGCTGGGTACCGCCCGGCCAGACCGAGGCGGTGAATGTCGCGCCAGCTGCGGCGGCTTCGGCACCGGGCCAGGCTGCGCCGCAAGTGCAAACCGCGTCGGTACAGACCACCTCGGTCCCGCCGCCTGCTGTCGTAACGCCCGCCGTTGCAACGCCTGCCGCGCCGCCGGTCGTCGAACCGCCGATCCAGACGGCCGCCGCGCCGCCGCCGCCCGCGCGGCCGGCCAATCCGAACAAGGCCTTCGAGCCGCCGCCGGGCTGGGTGCCGCCGGGCCAGACCGAAGCGGTCAACGTCTCCCCGCCGCCGTCCGCCGCTGCGCCGCCCGTCCAGACGGCTGCCGTAGCGCCGCCGCCGCCCGTCGCCGTGAATACGACGCCGATGCCGGCGCCTGCTCCGGTACCGGTCGTCGAGGCTCCGCCGCCGGCGGTTCAGGCGGCAGCGGCCGAACCCACGTCGCGGCCGCGACGGCTCGATCCGAACAAGGCCTTCGAACCGCCTCCGGGCTGGACTCCGCCGCCTGGCTCCGCCGAGGCACCGGCTCCGAGCGGCCTGGTTCAGTCGGCTCCGATTCAGCCGACACCCACTCCCTATGCACCGCCTTCCGCCACGCCGGTCCAGACAGCCGCTGCCGCGCCAACGGCACCTCTGGTCGTGCCGCAGGAAGTACCTGTGCCCACGCCCGCGCCCACTCAGGCTCCTGTGACGAGTGCGCCCGTAAGCAATGAACCGGTGACCAGCGCGCCCGTGCCGCCGCCTGTCCAGGCGCCGGCGCCGGTCCAGGAGCCGGTGGTGGTGACGGCCCAGCCGCCTGCCGCCGCTCCGCAGGCATTGCCGCCGCTCGTCGTGCCGGCCGAGCCGCCCGCCGCGCCGGTAATGGGCGACATCGCCAAGGCCCAGTCGGGGCAGGTGCCGAACAATGCGGTGAAGTCGGGACCGCTCGGCAGCCAGCTTCAGATCGCCGTCATCCAGTTCGGCCGGGCCTCGTCGGGGCTCGGCGGCAACGACATGGCAGTGCTGTCGAAGGTGGCGCAGATCCAGAAGAAGAACGGCGGTACGGTGCGCGTGGTCGCCCACGCCGCGCGCGATGTTTCCGGCACGTCGGATTCCGAACTCGAGCGCGGCAACTACGAAGTCTCCAAGCGTCGTGCGCTCGCCATTGCCAACCAGCTGATGGCGCTCGGCGTGCCGCGCAGCGCGATCGTCGCCGAAGCCGCTTCCGACGGCGAGCCGATCTACGAGACGAACACCGCCCGCGGCGTCGCCGCCAATCGCCGCGCCGAAGTCTATCTCGACTTCTAGTCGGCTAAGGAAAAGCACGATGGACGATTCGGAATTCCACCGCCTCAAGCGCCTGCCGCCCTACGTCTTCGCGGAAGTTAACGCCATGAAGGCGAGGGCCCGCGCCGCCGGTCAGGATGTCATCGACCTCGGCATGGGCAATCCCGACCTGCCGACCGCGCCGCACATCGTCGCCAAGCTCGCCGAAGCCGCCGCCAACCCGCGAGCGCACGGCTATTCCGCTTCGCGCGGCATTCCGGGCCTGCGTCGCGCCCAGGCCGCCTACTACCAGCGCCGTTTCAACGTCGACCTCGATCCCGAGAGCGAGGTCATCGTCACGCTCGGCTCGAAGGAAGGCCTGGCCAATCTGGCACAGGCGATCACCTCGCCGGGTGACATCGTGCTGGTGCCGAATCCCAGCTATCCGATCCATCCCTACGGTTTCATCATTGCCGGCGGCTCTGTGCGACATATTCCGATCCCGGGTGCGCATTCGACCACCGAGTTCCTCGCCGCGCTCGAGCGGGCGGTGCGCCACACGGTGCCCAAGCCGATCGCGCTGGTGCTGAACTATCCGTCGAACCCGACGGCGCAGGTCGTCGATCTCGATTTTTATGCCGCGGTCGTCGATTTCTGCAAACGCCAGGGCATCTGGATCCTGAGCGATCTCGCCTATGCCGAGATCTATTTCGACGGCGTGCCGCCGCCGTCGGTGTTGCAGGTGCCGGGGGCGCGCGATATCGCCGTCGAATTCACCTCGATGAGCAAGACCTATTCGATGGCGGGGTGGCGCATCGGCTTTGCCGCCGGCAACAAGACGCTGATCCAGGCGTTGACCCGCATCAAATCGTACCTCGACTACGGCGCTTTCACGCCGATCCAGGTCGCGGCGACGGCGGCGCTGAACGGTCCGCAGGACTGCATCGTCGAAGCGCGCGAGACCTACAAGGAACGCCGCGACGTGCTGATCGAGGGCCTGCACGGCGCGGGCTGGGACCTACCGGCGCCATCGGCCTCGATGTTCGCCTGGGCGCCGATTCCGAAGGATTTCGCTGAGTTGGGCTCGCTCG
>CAWUOG010000193.1:0-5983 GCA_963923875.1 uncultured Alphaproteobacteria bacterium | reverse complement strand
CGTCGACGGTGCACGAATGGCCGCCGAAACGTTGCTCACGCTCGAAGACCGCCACCTCATGGCGGCGGCTGAGAAGCCAGGCCGCGCCCAATCCCGCCACGCCGGCACCAATCACTGCAACTTTCATAAAAACTCTCCAGGCCGGTCTAGGCTGCTTGTTTGAGCGAGCGGAAGGCCCGCAACGCCCGATCGCGCGCCGTCGCATGATCGACGATGCGGGTGGGATAGATGTCGGCCGGCAGTTGCTGCGCGGCGGTCCAGGGCTCGTGAATGGTGTTGGCCGGCAGGCGGCCGAGCTCCGGCACCCAACGGCGGACGTAGTCGCCCTGCGGATCGAACTTCTTTCCCTGCAGGACCGGATTGAAGATGCGGAAGTAAGGCGCTGCGTCGGCGCCGCAGCCCGCGACCCACTGCCAGCCCATGGCGTTGTTGGCCGGGTCGGCGTCGACCAGCGTGTCCCAGAACCAGCGCTCGCCGGTCCGCCAGTCGATCAGCAGGTCCTTGGTCAGGAAGGATGCCACGATCATGCGCACGCGATTGTGCATCCAGCCAGAGGTCCACAGTTCGCGCAGGCCCGCATCGACGATCGGATAGCCTGTACGGCCACGGCGCCAAGCCTCGATCACCGGTTCTTCGTCGGCCCACGGGAAGGCGTCGAACTCTGGTCGGAAGTTGCGCGCGGCAAGAT
Organism: uncultured Alphaproteobacteria bacterium; assembly: GCA_963923875.1. Taxonomy (GTDB): domain Bacteria; phylum Pseudomonadota; class Alphaproteobacteria; order Reyranellales; family Reyranellaceae; genus Reyranella. The sequence continues at coordinate 5,295 of CAWUOG010000193.1, read as the reverse complement.
TGCCGTGATGAAATAAAAGACTGTAGGAGAATTCGCGCCAGCCGATCTCGCTCAGGAACTTGTCGGTTGCGGCAGAGGGGCCGCGCAGCATCGCAGCATGCCAGATCCGCCGCGGACTGACTTCACCGAAAGCAAGGTGAGGCGACAGTCGCGACGTGCCTGTCTCGGCCGGCAGATCGCGCGCTTCGCGATAGCGTGGCAGAGCATCGTCAAGGAAGTGCTCCAGGCGCTGCCGGGCCGCCGCCTCTCCAGGTGTCCAGGTTGCGCGGAGTCCGCCTGCCCAGTCCGGCGCGGTCGGCAGGAGCTTCCAGTCCGCGACCTTGTCGCTTTCTGGCCACCTTTCCGGCGGGCGCAGGTTCTTGGGCGCCGGCAAAGGCTCGCCGGGCGAGGGCAGGGAACGGCAAGCGCGCCAGAAAGCGGTGAACACCTTGAAGTCGCCGTTTGCCGCGGTCCGCACCTCCCACGGCTCGAACAGCAGGTTGCCCTTCAGGCTCTCGGCAACTAGCCCATGCCGCTCGAACCCTTTCTTAATCCGCTCGTCGCGCTCGCGCCCACCCTGGTCATAGGCGCGATTCCAGTAGATCGCAGAGGCGTCGCATTCGGCCGCGAGCTTCTCGAGCACCTTCTGGGCCGCACCACGGCGCAGGATCAGCCGCGAGCCCAGCGTACGCAGGGAGGCATCGAGCGCCTGCAAGCTGTGATGCAGCCACCAGCGCGATGCCGCGCCCGCCGAGCGGAGGCCTTCGCTCTCATCGTCGAGAACATAAACAGGAACGACAGTCCGGCCCGAGCCGAGGCCGGCAAGCAGGGCGGGGTGGTCGGCGAGCCGAAGGTCGTTGCGAAACCAGACAAGAGCGGCAGTCACGTTTGAAATACGCGGGGCCCGGCGTTCCGGATGATCCGATCGCAGGTTGTTCTCAGACGAGGCCTCAGGACCGTGGACAGGTCGGGGAAGCCCGCATTTCCAGAGATTTCAGGTCTGCCTGCACGGTGACCAGCCCGGTATCTACGGACAGCCGATCGAGCACCCCGGTTTCGAAAACCAGGGCGTTGACGGTGAAAAGCGGCCTCTGGTCCTGTTGCCGGCCGCGAGTGAATGTCATGAACACCGGCCAGGACTTGCCTTTTGGCCCGGCGGCTGGGTTGTCGTCGGTACGCGACTGGATGCGACTGCTTTCGCTCACATCGACCAGAAACGCATCGCCGATCACTTCGGCGTCGAAGGTCAGGGTGGGAAAGTTCGCAGCCCCCGCGCGCAGCCGCTCGATCAGGTAGTCGATCGCGGCTACCGGCATCAGGGTGGGTGGAGGCAAGGTGAACTGGGCGGGGCCGCCGGGGTAGAAGATCTCGGCGCGTGTCTCCTGGCCCGACCGCTCGATCCGGCCGCGTGTCTCGCGTTCGGCGCCGTTCTGCACGGTCAAGGTCCGAAATCGCAGCGCCGAGCCGCGCAGCGATTCCTGGGCGTCGAGCCTGGACGCGACGGAAATCTTCCATGCCGACGTGAGAGCGATTTCGGTGGTGATGTCCCGCTTGAGGTGCCAGCCGGCGCAGTCTCGCGACAAATCCTGGACCGCCGTACCGATGCGCGGCGCGTTGGCAGCGGGGCCGAGGCGCAACTGGTACTCGGCGCGATGCGGCTGCATCTGGGCGACAGCAGGCACGGTCAACCCGAACCCGATTGGCAGGCCGAGACCGAGGAGCACGTAACGCACAACCGAGCGCATTCCGCCACCTTGCGCAGGCCGGCCTGCCCGGTCAATCGTGCGTGTCATGTTCTTCTGGCCGCGCAAGGCGCCGCCCCCCATGGCGCCCGAGTCCGAGCACGCCGACCTCGTCGAAATCTTCAAGTCGGCAAGACGGCTGGAACTGTGGCGCGGCAGGAAGCTGCTCGCGGCGTATCGGGTGGCACTTGGCTTTGCACCAACCGGACACAAAGAGCGCGAGGGTGACGGGCGCACGCCCGAGGGCATCTACTCGATCGATGCACGCAATCCGAGGAGCCGGTTCCATTTGTCCCTGCGCGTGTCCTATCCGAACGCCGACGACGGAGAACGAGCTGCCAGGCTGGGCGTGCCAGCGGGGGGCGACATCTATATCCATGGCCGGCCCAACGGATGGCGCAAATATTTCGTCGGCCATCCGCGCCGGGACTGGACGACCGGCTGCATCGCCGTCAGCGACCCCGAGATGCGCGAGATATGGTCCAGAGTGCCGACCGGGGCACGGGTCGTCGTTCGACCATGATTCCGCTCGACTTTGTCTGCGCCGGCGTGAACCTTCAGGCGTTACCGTCGGGTGCCTTGTACTGGCCAGCCCAGCACCTCTTGGCGGTTGCCGACCTACACCTCGAGAAGGGCTCGTCCTACGCCGTCAATGCGCTGAAACTCCTGCCACGCCACGACACGCGCCAGACGCTCGCCGTGATTTCGGATCTGATCGACCGGCTGAGGCCTGCGACCGTGGTCTGTCTGGGCGATTCCTTTCATGACCGCGATGCTGTTGCGCGCTTGCCCGAGGCCGAGCGGGCCGAAATCGGGCGGCTGACGACATGTTCCCGGTTCGTTTGGATCGCGGGCAATCATGATCCCGCGCCGCCGCCCGCCGGCTGGGGAGACGTGGCGGAGGAATTCGCGCTGGGGCCGCTGACCTTCCGTCACGAAGCGCGGTTCGGCCCGGCGAAGGGCGAGGTATCAGGACACTTTCATCCTGTGGCTGCGCTCACGGTGCGCGGTCGAGGCATGCGGCGGCGCTGCTTTCTGACCGATGGCCACAGGTTGATCCTGCCGGCTTTTGGCACCTATGCCGGCGGCCTGAATGCGCTTGATCCGGCGATCGCCCAGCTCTTTCCCGACGACTACGAGGCACTGGTCGTCGGCAAAGAGACTGTGCGCCGCCTGTCATGGCGACAATTGCGTCCCGACCCGTCGCTGACGGATGTCGGGTGGGCGCGAGGAAGGCGCTAGAGCTACTTTGGAAATTCGTACTTCAGGCTGACTTCGCCCAGCCCTGCGATCTTGCCGACTGCGGTGCTGCCCGGTGGGACGAATTGGCAGGCGACCATGCTGCCGCTCGAGACGATCATGCCCTTCTTGAGCGTCTTGCCGTGCTCGCCGAGTTTGTTGGCGAGCCACGCCAGGGCATTCAAAGGGTGGCCCAGCACATCGCCCGAGTGGCCGGCGCGTACTTCCTTGCCGTCGAAATAGATCGTGCCGTTCAGGGCGCCGAGATCGAGATTTCGCCAGTTCTTGTTGTGTTTGGCGATCAGCGAGCCGCCGTTCCAGCCCACATCCATGATCAGGCCGTTCTCGGAGAGCCGCGTGTAGTCGGCACCGCGATCCTCGATCAGTTCGAAGCCGGCGCGGACGTCGCCGACATGCTTTGCGATCGAGTCTCGGTCATAGGGCTTGGCCCCTCCCATTTTGCTTCGCGGCGCCGGCACGTCGCTGCCCATGATGAAGATCACCTCGAGTTCGGCGCCGAGCCGTGTCCAGGTGCCGACTCGTATCCTGGCCTTTTCGTGGAAAACGCGCTTTCTGCGGATCGGGCCGTAGACTGGTCCCTTGAGGCCGGTCTGCGCCAGGATCTGCGGCGAGGTCAGGGCGATCTTGTAACCGACGACCGGCCCTTGCCGGGGCACCAGCGTCTTGAGGAATGCGTCCTGAACCTTGTAGGCGGTGCGTTCGTCGCCCGGCATGACCTGCGGCGGCGGAAAGGCGACCACCGCGCGCGCCTTGTCGACCTGCGCGAACCATTTGGCCGCCTTGGCAACGCTGAACGCCATCATTTCCTCCCCTTGGCATTGCTCTTTGACGGCCCGCATAGTGCCGGTCATGGCGGGCAAGGCGAAGAGGGAATTGAACCGAAATCTCGGACCTGTCCGGTCGGGCGCCTTGGTCGGCGTCATCCTTGCCGGCGGCGAGGGTCGGCGCATGGGCCCAGGGGTACCGAAGCCGCTGCGCCGGCTGGGCGGCCGTCCGCTGGTAGCGCATGTCGTTGAGCGGCTGAGGCCGCAGGTCATGGACTTGGTGATCGTGGCCAACGAGTCCGATTCTGCCCTGCGCCGTCTCGCGCCAGTGATTGCCGATCCGCCCGACATCCGGGCTGTGGGCCGGCGCGAGGGACGGCGGCTGGGCCCGCTGGCGGGAATTCTGGCGGGGATGGAATGGGCGCAAAAGCATCATCCGCACGCCGGCTGGATCCTGACGGCACCGGCCGACCTGCCGTTTCTGCCGCAGGATCTAACGGTGCGTCTGTGCGGCCACATGCATGTGCCCGAGTCCGAGGTGCTTGCGGTGCGTGGAGAACATGCTCTCGCGGTTTGGTCGGTGCGGCTCGCAAGCGATCTGCGCCGGGCGCTTCTGAAGGAGAATGTTCGGCGGGTAAGGGAATTTGCCCACCGCCACAATTACGCCGAACTCCGCTGGCCGGGCGACAAATCGGCCTTCCTCAACATCAATACGCCCGAGGAGCTGGCGGAAGCGGAGGAAAAGCTATCGAATCGATAGCTACAGTGTGAAGAATAGTTGATCGGACCTGGCCTATATATCCATCAGCCAATGTCAGGGAGCTTCCATGACCAAAAACCAGATCGCGCCCCGCCTCGCAGTTGCCGCCGCTCTCGCCGCGGCAATCGCCCTGCCGCTTGCGATGCCGCAGGCGCAGGGCATGACGGAGAAGTGCTACGGCGTTGCCAAGGCAGGCAGGAACGACTGTCAGACCGACAAGTCCTCCTGTGCGGGCACGTCCAAGAAGGACGCTCAAGTCGACGCCTGGATTGCGGTGCCAAAGGGCACCTGCGACAAGATCGTCGGCGGCAGCCTCAAGGCGGGCTGAACGCATGCCAGGTGTCGGACCCGTCGCCGGTATAGGCCTGCGTTCGATCCATCTCACCGAGATCGAACGCGATCGGCCAACTGCGGGATTCCTGGAGGTCCACGCCGAGAACTATCTGACCGGCTCGGGAGCTGCCGCTGCGTTGGGGCGCTTGCGTGCCCACTACGACCTGTCGGTCCATGCGGTCGGTCTGTCACTTGGCTCTGCCGAGGGCATCGACCTCCGGCATCTCGCGCGCGTCGCGGCGCTGATCGGGCGGCTGCAGCCCGCTTACGTCTCCGAACACCTGTCATGGGGCGTGACGGGCGGACGCTACTATAACGACCTGCTGCCGCTGCCCTATACGGAGGAGGCGCTGGAGGTCGTTGCGCGCAACGTCGATTGCGTGCAGCAGGCGTTCGGCCGATCGATCTCGATCGAGAATCCGTCCTGCTACCTCGCCTTCGCGCATTCGACGATGTC
>CAWUOG010000192.1:0-5988 GCA_963923875.1 uncultured Alphaproteobacteria bacterium | reverse complement strand
GTCTTCAGCGGTCCGCCCAACGCGGCCTGCGCCGCGGCCAGGCGGGCGATGGGCACGCGGTAGGGCGAGCAGGAGACGTAGTCGAGGCCGGCCTTGTGGCAGAAGAACACCGAGGCCGGATCGCCGCCGTGCTCGCCGCAAATGCCGAGCTTCAGGCTGTTGCGCACCTTGCGGCCGCGCTCGCGGGCGATGTCGATCAGCTCGCCGACGCCCTCGACGTCGAGCGAGGCGAACGGGTCGTGCTCGAAGATGCCGCGCTGCTGGTACTTCTCGAGGAAGGACGCCGAATCGTCGCGGCTCAGCCCGAAGGTGGTCTGGGTCAGGTCGTTGGTGCCGAACGAGAAGAACTCGGCGGTCTCGGCGATGTCGCCGGCGCGCAGCGCCGCGCGCGGCAGCTCGATCATGGTACCGACCAGGTATTCGAGCTTCTGGCCCGACATCTGGCTGACTTCCTCGGCCACCTGGTCGACCACGGCCTTCATCAGGTCGAGTTCCTTCTTGGTGGCGATCAGCGGGATCATGATCTCGGGGATCACGGTCTTGCCTTCCTTCTTCTGCACCGCCGCGACCGCCTCGAAGATCGACCGCGCCTGCATCTCGTAGATCTCGGGATAGGAGATGCCGAGGCGCACGCCGCGATGGCCGAGCATCGGGTTGGTCTCGTGCAGCTTGTTCGCCCGCGCCTCGACCTCGCGCGGCTCGACGCGGAGATCCCTGGCCAGCGCCTCCATGTCGGCCTGCGTCTTGGGCAGGAATTCGTGCAGCGGCGGGTCGAGCAGGCGAATGGTGACCGGCAGCCCGGCCATGATCTCGAACAGCTCGATGAAGTCCTGGCGCTGCATCGGCGCGATCTTGGCGAGCGCCGCGCGCCGGCTCTTCTCGTCATCGGCCAGGATCATCTCGCGCACCGCGGTGATGCGGTCGCCGTCGAAGAACATGTGCTCGGTGCGGCAGAGGCCGATGCCCTCGGCGCCGAACTTGCGCGCCTGCGCGGCGTCGGCCGGGGTCTCGGCGTTGGTGCGGATGCCCAGCGTGCGGAATTCGTCGGCCCACTTCATCAGCTCGGCGAAGTCGCCGGAGAGCTCGGGCTGCACCGTCGGCACCACGCCCAGCATGATCTCGCCGGTGCTGCCGTCGAGCGTGATCGTCTCGCCGGCCTTGACCGTCGTGCCGCGCACCGAAAGCGTGCCGGCGCTGGCGTCGATCCGCACGTCGCCCGCCCCCGCGACGCAGGGCTTGCCCATGCCGCGCGCCACGACGGCGGCGTGGCTGGTCATGCCGCCGGTCGAGGTGAGAATGCCTTCCGCGGCATGCATGCCGTGAATGTCCTCCGGCGAGGTCTCGCGGCGGACCAGGATCACCTTCTCGCCGCCATGGGCGCGCTTCTCGGCCTCGTCGGCGGAGAACACGATCTTGCCCGAGGCCGCGCCGGGCGAGGCCGGCAGGCCCTTGGCGATCACCTTGCGCGGCGCCTTGGGATCGAGCGTCGGATGCAGCAGCTGGTCGAGCGACGACGGTATGATGCGCGCCACCGCCTGCTTCTTGTCGATCAGACCTTCGCGGACCATGTCGACGGCGATCTTCAACGCCGCCTTGGCCGTGCGCTTGCCGTTGCGCGTCTGCAGCATGTAGAGCTTGCCGCGCTGGACGGTGAACTCGATGTCCTGCATGTCGGCATAGTGCTTCTCGAGCGTCTCGCGCACCTTGGCGAGCTGGCCGTAGACCTCGGGCATCACCTCTTCCATCGCCGGCGCGTCCGACTTCTGCGCCTGCTTGGCCTGCACGGTGAGGAGCTGCGGCGTGCGGATGCCCGCCACCACGTCCTCGCCCTGGGCGTTCACGAGATACTCGCCGTAGAAATAGTTGCTGCCGGTCGAGGGGTCGCGCGTGAAGGCGACGCCGGTAGCGCAGTCCTCGCCCATGTTGCCGAACACCATGGCCTGCACGTTGACCGCGGTGCCCCAGCTCTCGGGGATCGAATGAAGGCGGCGATAGGTGATGGCGCGCTGGTTCATCCACGAACCGAACACCGCGCCGATCGCGCCCCACAGCTGCTCGCGCGGGTCCTGCGGAAACGGTTTGCCGGTGCGCTTCTCGACGATCTTCTTGTATTCGCCGACCACCGAGCGCCAGTCGTCCGACTTGAGGTCGGTGTCCATGTGGACGCCGAGATCCTCCTTCTTGAGCTCCAGCGCCTCCTCGAAATAGTGGTGGCCGACATCGAGCACCACGTTGGAGAACATCTGGATGAAGCGGCGGTAGCTGTCCCACGCGAAACGCTCGTCGCCCGAAGACTTGGCAAGACCGAGCACGGTCCGGTCGTTGAGGCCGAGATTGAGGACGGTGTCCATCATGCCCGGCATCGAGGCGCGCGCCCCGGAGCGGACGGAGACCAGCAGCGGATTTGCGGGATCGCCGAACTTCGCGCCGACCACCTTCTCGACACCGGCGAGTGCGGCCTCGACCTCGTCCTTCAACTCTGCCGGATAGGTTTCCTTGTTGGCGTAATAGTAGGTGCAGAGCTCGGTCGTGACGGTGAAGCCCGGCGGCACCGGCAGGCCGAGGCTGGACATCTCGGCCAGGTTGGCGCCCTTGCCGCCGAGAAGGTTGCGCATCTCGGCGCGGCCTTCCGCCGTGCCGTTTCCGAAACTGTAGACCCACTTGGCCATCTTTAGCCCTCGATCTTCGAGAAATCGGCCACCGAATCCATGGTGGCGCGTATCTGGTTGAGCAACCTCAGCCTGTTCAATCGCAAATCAGGCTTATCCGTGACATTGACCGTGACCTTGTCGAAGAAGGTATCGAGCGGCGCACGCAGGCCGGCGAAGGCCTTCATCGCACCCGAAAAGTCTTCCTTCTGCAACGCCGGCCCGACCCGTTCCTTGACCCCGGTCAAGGCCTGGGCAACCGCCTTCTCCTCGGCCTGCTCGAGCAGGCCGGTCTCCGGCGCGGCCGCGATCTTCGCCGCCAGCGCCTTGTCCTTCTTTTCCTCGGCCCGGACGATGTTGGCGGCGCGGCCGTAGGCGGTCAGCAGGTTCCTGCCGTCCTCGCTCGCGAGAAAGCCCTGCACCGCCTCGACCCGCGCCAGCAGGCGCACGAGATCGTCCTCACTGCCGAGCGCCAGGACGGCATCCACGACGTCGTGTCGGACACCCTTCTCGCGCATCTGAACCTTCAGGCGCTCGGCGAAGAAGTCGAGCAGATCGGCCTGCTGGAAGAAGTTCTTCAGCGGCAGGCGCAACCTGTTCTCGACGACGATCCGAATGACTCCGAGCGCCGCCCGCCGGAGCGCGTAGGGATCGCGCGAACCGGTCGGCTTCTCGCCGATGCTCCAGAACGACACCAGCGCGTCGAGCTTGTCGGCCAGCGCCACCGCGATCGACACGGGCGCCGAAGGACAACGGTCGTTGGGACCGGCCGGCGCGTAGTGGTCGCCGATCGCGTCGGCCACTGCCGCCGGCAGCTTCTCGCCGAGGGCGTAGTAGCGACCCATGATGCCCTGGACTTCGGGAAACTCGCCGACCATGCCGCTGGTGAGGTCGGCCTTGCAGAGTTCGGCCGCCATCATCACCTGCGCCTCGTCGGCGGCCTTGTCGGCGCCCGGCACGAACCGGGCGACCCTGGTCGCCAACGCCGCGATACGCTGGACCCGCTCCGCCTGGGTGCCGAGTTTGGCGTGGAACACGATGTCCTTCAGGGCCGGAACACGATCTTCCAGCCGCACCTTGCGGTCCTGGTCCCAGAAGAACTTGGCGTCCGAAAGCCGCGCGCGCAGCACGCGCTCGTTGCCGTCGACGATCGTCCTGCCGCCGTCGCGCGCGACGGTGTTCGCCACGACGACGAAGCGGTTGGCCAGGCTGCCGTCGGCCTTCGTCGTCGCGAAGTAGCGCTGGTGCGTCTTCATCGAAACGATCAGCACTTCCGGCGGCACGTCCATGAACTGCGCGTCGATGGTGCCGAGCAGCGGCACCGGCCATTCGACCAGCCCCGCCACCTCATCGAGCAGGCCGTCGTCGGCCTTCAGAGTCACCTGCGCGTCGGCGCAGAGCTTTTCGGCCCCCGCGAGAATGATCTTCTTGCGCTCGGCCGGGTCGAGCACGACATGGGCCGCCGCGAGCTTGGCCCGGTAGTCGGCGAAGCCCGATACCCGGAAGGTGCCCTGGCTCAGGAAGCGGTGGCCCCGCGTCGTGTCGCCGAACTTCACCGGCGCCATCGAACCGCCCGGCGCCACCTCGCCGGCCAGCACCTTGCCGTCGAACAGCGCGACGATCGACTGCAGCGGACGCACCCATTGCATGGTGCCGCTGCCCCATTTCATGGACTTGGGCCAGGGCAGCGCCTTCAGCGCCGCATCGAGCACGCCCGGCAGCGCGGCTTCCGTCGGACCGCCCTTGCGAGTGATCACGGCGAACCAGAACTCGCCCTTGCCGGTGTCGCGCTTCTCGGCCTGGTCGAGCGAGGCGAGGCCCGCGCCCTTGAGGAAACCCTGCACGGCGTTGTCGGGCGCACCGACCCGCGGGCCGCGGCGCTCCTCACTGACGTCCTCGCGCACCGCCGGGATGCCGTCGACCACCAGCGCCAGCCGGCGCGGCGTGGCGAACGCAAGCGCACTGCCGAACTCGAGGCCCGCGCCCTTCAGGCCCTCGCACACCAGGCGCTTGAGATCCTCGGCGGCGCGCGTCTGCATGCGCGCCGGGATTTCCTCGGAGAGCAGTTCGAGAAGAAGCTCGGCCATCTTATTTTCCTCCCCATTCAAATGGGGAGGTGGCGCGGTAATCCGCGACGGAGGGGTCAGATGCGGCACGGAGGGGGCTCCTGACCCCTCCGTCGCCGTGTGACGGCGACACCTCCCCATTTGAATGGGGAGGGGAAGCGAAGAACGCGAACACGCGCATCACGCCGCCGCCTTCTGCGTCGCCAGCCAGCCTTCGCAGCAGGCCTTGGCGAGATCGCGCACGCGCAGGATGTAGCTCTGGCGCTCGGTGACGCTGATCACGCCGCGCGCGTCGAGCAGGTTGAAGGCGTGGCTCGCCTTGATGCACTGCTCGTAGGCCGGCAGCGGCAGCCTGGCGGAGATCATGCGGCCGCACTCTTTCTCGGCATCGGCGAAGTGACGGAACAGCATGTCGGTGTCGGCGTGCTCGAAATTGTACGCCGACTGCTCCTGTTCGTTCTGCAGGAAGACATCGCCGTAGGTCAGGGGCACATCCGAGTCGGGCGCGTTGAACGGCAGCTCGTAGACCGTCTTCTTGTCGAAGAGGTACATCGCGAGCCGTTCCAGTCCGTAGGTGATCTCTCCCGAGACCAGATCGACCTCGATGCCGCCGACCTGCTGGAAGTAGGTGAACTGCGTGATCTCCATGCCGTCGCACCAGACTTCCCAGCCGAGGCCCCAGGCCCCGAGCGTCGGGCTCTCCCAGTCGTCCTCGACGAAGCGGATGTCGTGCAGGGAGGTGTCGATGCCGATCGCGTCGAGCGAGCCGAGATAGCGCTCGAGGATGTCGGGCGGCGACGGCTTCAGGATGGCCTGGAACTGGTAATAGTGCTGGAGCCGGTTGGGGTTCTCACCGTAGCGGCCGTCCTTCGGCCGGCGCGAGGGCTGCACGTAGGCGGCATACCAGGGCTTCGGACCGAGGGCGCGCAAGGTCGTGGCCGTGTGGAAGGTGCCGGCGCCCATTTCCATGTCGTAGGGCTGCAGGATCGCGCAGCCCTGGCGCGCCCAGTACTCCTGCAGGGTCAGGATCAGTTCCTGGAAGCACTTGGGCTTGGAAGGCTTCGACACCGGACTTCCCCGAAATCTCAGAAGGCCAAAAGGCTGGTAAGGCCTTGTGTTTCCGCCACTTAAGGCCGTTTTTGCGGTGCGGCAAAATAGGGACCGACCCCCAGCCGGTCAAGCGGGCTGGGGACAGTCCTGTCGGCCGCATTTCGACGCGCCCGCAGCGACATAAGTCCCGCAGATGGCGCAGGCACTGGCATCGGAAATCAGCG
>CAWUOG010000191.1:0-6033 GCA_963923875.1 uncultured Alphaproteobacteria bacterium | reverse complement strand
TTCCGCCGGTTCTGGCGGCGCGACCGCACCAAAGGCGACAGCCGCGGCCTGGGGCTGGCCATCGTGGCCCGGGTCGCCGACGCGCACGGCGGCAGCGTGTCGGTTGACGTACGGCCCGGCGGCGGCGCGGTCTTCACGCTCAGGCTCAGGCCGGCTTGACCGCAGCGGCGGGCCTTGCGAAACGAAATGGCCGACACGATCCGGACAACCGGACGATCCGCCGGGAATGGCGGAAGGCGCGGGGAGGATATGACACAGGCAGAATCCGGCCCTGAATCAGGGGCCCCCGATACTTTTCCCAAGCTCCTGGCCAAGCAGGCCCGGACTCGCGGGGCGGCGCCCGCCTACCGGGAAAAGGAATTCGGCATCTGGCAGACGTACGATTGGCAGACCGTCGCCAACGAGGTCCAGCGCCTCGCTGCGGGGTTGGCCGACCTCGGATTCGCGCGAAGCGACCGGCTGATCGTCGTGGGCGACAATCGGCCCCGCCTCTATTGGGCGATGTGTGCCGGCCAGTCCCTGGGGGGTGTGCCGGTGCCGGTCTACCAGGATTCGGTCACGGAAGAGCTGGCCTATGTGGTGGGCCACGCCGGAGCCCGCTTCGCGATCGCCGAGAACCAGGAGCAGGTCGACAAGCTGCTCGAGATCCAGAAGACCGTCCCGGTTCTCGAGACCATCATCTACATAGATCCGCGCGGACTGCGTCACTACGAAGGCCTGTTGTCCTACGACGAGATCCAGAAGCGCGGCGACAGCAGGCTTGCCGCCCGGCCCGACCTTGTTTCGGCCGAGGTCGCCAAGGGACGCGGCAGCGACGATGCCATCATGCTGTACACGTCCGGCACGACCGGCCGACCCAAGGGCGCCGTGCTGAGCCATGACAATCTGGTATGGGCCGCCAGGGCCGGTGCCGAATTCGACGAGCTGAAGGCCGGCGACGAACTCTTGTCATACCTGCCGATGGCCTGGGTCGGCGATCACCTCTTCTCCTATGCCCAGGGCTATGTCTGCGGCCTGGTGGTGAACTGCCCGGAGTCGGCCTCGACGGTCATGACGGACCTGCGCGAGATCGGCCCGACCTACTACTTTGCGCCGCCGCGAGTGCTCGAAAACCTGATCACCCAGGTGACGATCCGCATGGAGGATACCGCGGCGCTGAAGCGCCGGATTTTCCAGTCCTTCATGACGCTGGCGCGCCGCGTCGGTCCGGCGCTGATCGATCGCCGCCCGGTCGGCCTGGTCGACCGCCTGCTCTATCGGCTGGGCGATCTGCTGATCTACGGACCGCTGAAGAATTCGCTGGGCATGAGCCGCGTGCGCGTGGCCTACACCGCGGGCGAGGCGGTCGGGCCCGAGATCTTCAATTTTTTCCGCGCCATCGGCGTGAACATGAAGCAGCTCTATGGCCAGACCGAAGCGAGCGTCTTCGTCACCATCCATCCCAACGGCGAGGTGTTCTCCGACACCGTCGGCAAGCCGGTATCCCAGGTCGAACTCAGGATCGCCGACAGCGGCGAGGTGCTCTATCGCAGCCCCGGGGTGTTCAAGGAGTACTTCAAGAACCCCGAGGCGACCAACGACACCAAGACCGCGGACGGCTGGGTGCATACCGGCGATGCGGGCTATCTCGACGAGCGCGGGCACCTCAGGATCATCGACCGCGCCAAGGACGTCGGAAAGCTGCGGGACGGCACGCTGTTCGCGCCGAAGTTCATCGAGAACAAGCTGAAGTTCTTCCCGCACATCAACGAAGCCGTGGCGTTCGGCGACGGTCGCGACTTTGTCACCGCCCTGGTCAATATCGACATGACGGCTGTCGGCGACTGGGCCGAGCGGCGCAACATTGCCTACGCGAGCTACCAGGAACTGGCCGCGCATCCCGCCGTCGGCGACCTCATCCAGGGTGAGATCCAGCAGGTGAACGCCGACCTCGCCGCCGATCCGCGCATGGCCGGCGCCCAGATCCGCCGTTTCCTGATCCTCCACAAGGCACTCGACGCCGACGACGGCGAGCTCACGCGCACCAACAAGGTGCGCCGCGGCTTCATCGGCGACCGTTACAGGACGCTGATCGACGCTCTGTACAGCACGGCCCAGGAGGCCTTCATCAAGGTCGATGTCACTTTCGAGGACGGCCGCAAGGGTACGATCGAGGGCACCATGACGATACGCGACCTCGACATCCGCCCGGCGGCACCGCTCAGGAAGGCGGGCTGATCGCCATGGATCGGCGTTCGCGCAACTTCACCGAGACGCTGCTGTCGGTCGAGAACATCAGCCTGTCGTTCGGCGGCGTGAAGGCGTTGACCGACATCAGCTTCGACATTCGCAAGGGCGAGATCCGGGCGATCATCGGCCCGAACGGCGCCGGCAAGTCGTCGATGCTGAACTGCATCAACGGCTTCTATCACCCGCAGCAGGGCGCGATTACCTACAAGGGCGTGCGTCGCCCGCAGATGCGTCCGCACGAGGCGGCGGAGCAGGGCATCGCCCGCACCTTCCAGAACATCGCGCTGTTCCGCGGCATGAGTACGCTCGACAACATCATGACCGGCCGCAATTTGCGCATGAAGACCGGTCTGTTCTGGCAGGCGCTGCGCCTCGGCCGTGCCGAGCGCGAAGAGATCGAGCACCGCAAGGTGGTCGAGCGCATCATCGACTTTCTCGAGATCCAGCACGTCCGCAAGGTTCCGGTCGGCCAGCTTCCCTACGGCCTGCAGAAGCGGGTCGAGCTGGGCCGCGCCCTCGCCGCCGAACCCGAGCTGCTGCTGCTCGACGAACCGATGGCCGGCATGAACCTCGAGGAGAAGCAGGACATGTGCCGCTTCGTGCTCGACGTGAACGACGAATTCGGCACCACGATCTGCCTGATCGAGCACGACATGGGCGTGGTCATGGACATCTCCGACCGCGTCGTGGTGCTCGACTACGGCAAGAAGATCGGCGATGGCCCGCCCGACCAGGTCAAGAACAGCCAGGCGGTCATCGACGCCTATCTCGGCGTGAGCCACTGAGGGGAGCGAACGATGGGATTCTTCCTTGAAGTCCTGATCGGAGGCCTGCTTGCCGGCGTTCTCTACTCGCTGGTCGCGCTGGGCTTCGTGCTGATCTTCAAGGCTTCCGGAGTCTTCAACTTCGCTCAGGGCGCGATGGTTCTGGCAGCGGCACTGGCGCTGGTGCGGGCGCTTGAGGTGCTGGGTAAATGGGGATTGCCGTTCTGGGTCGCGCTGACCGGCGCCTTCCTGTTCGCCGCGATGGTCATGGCTCTGATCGCCTGGAGCGCCGAGCGTCTGGTGCTGCGCAAGCTCGTGAACCAGGAAGGCATCATCCTGTTCATGGCGACGATCGGCGTCACGTTCTTCATCGAGGGCCTGGCGCAGACCGTGTTCGGCGCCGACGTGTACCCGCTCAATATCGGCCTGCCGAAGGACTCCATCTTCATTCTCGAGTCGGTGTTCGACGGGGGCATCCTGGTGAACGAGCTCGATATCTGGGCTGCGGTCATCGCGGGCCTGCTCGTCGCCGCCCTGGCGATCTTCTTCCAGAAGACACGCATCGGTCGCGCCCTACGTGCCGTTGCCGACGACCACGCGGCAGCCCAATCGGTCGGCATCCCGCTCAACCAGATCTGGTTCATCGTCTGGCTGGTAGCCGGCCTGGTGGCGCTCGCCGCCGGGGCCGTATGGGGCAGCAAGCTCGGCGTTCAGTTCTCGCTCAGCCTGCTGGCGCTCAAGGCACTGCCGGTACTGATCCTCGGCGGCTTTACCTCGGTGCCCGGTGCGATCATCGGCGGCCTGGTAATCGGCGCCGGCGAGAAGATCTCCGAGGTTTTCCTCGGCCCCGCCCTCGGCGGCGGCATCGAGATCTGGTTCGCCTACGTCGTAGCCCTGCTGTTCCTGCTGGTCCGGCCCCAGGGCCTGTTCGGCGAACGCATCATCGAGCGCGTCTAGGAGGCCTGCCGTGTTCTACCGCGAAGCCGGCCAGTTCAAAGCGAGCTACGAAGCCGATCAGGCGATCTTTCCGATCGCCCAGGATCGCACCGTCATGCTGGCGCTGCTCGCCATTGCCTTCATCGTCGTGCCCCTGGTCACGACCGAATACGTCTATCGCGCCGTCCTGATCCCGGTCGTCATCCTCTCGCTGGCGGCGATCGGGCTGAACGTGCTGATGGGCTATTGCGGACAGGTGTCGCTGGGCTCGGGCGCCTTCATGGGCATCGGCGCCTACGCCGCCTTTAATCTCTCGGTCCATGCGCCGTTCCTCAATCCCTATGCCTGCATCCTGCTGAGCGGCTTTTTCGCCGCCGCCGTCGGCATCGCCTTCGGCCTGCCGAGCCTGCGGATCAAGGGCTTCTATCTGGCGGTCGCGACGCTGGCGGCGCAGTTCTTCGGCGACTGGGCGTTCCTGCGCATCAAGCGGATCACCAACTACACGCCTTCCGGTTCGGTCAACGCCCCGCCCATCCAGCTCTTCGGCATCGATCTGTCGTCGCCGACCGCGATCTACCTTGCCGCCCTCTGCATCACCCTCGTGCTCGGCCTTGCCGCGAAGAACCTGGTGCGTGGCCACATCGGCCGACAATGGATGGCGATTCGGGACATGGACATCGCCGCCGAGATCATCGGCGTGCGGCCGATGTATGCCAAACTGACCGCCTTCGCCGTATCGTCGTTCCTGATCGGTGTCGCAGGCGCGATGTGGGCCTTCTTCTATCTCGGCTCGTGGGAGCCCGCGGCCTTCTCGATCGATCGCTCCTTCCAGCTGATGTTCATGATCATCATCGGCGGGCTCGGCTCGATCCTCGGCAGCGTGTTCGGCGCGAGCTTCATCGTTCTGATGCCGATCTTCCTGAACCAGATCCTGCCGCCGCTGGCCGCCATCATCGGCCTGAAAATCAGCACCGCCACGATTTCCCATTTCGAGGCGATGATCTTCGGCGCGCTGATCGTCTTCTTCCTGATCGTCGAACCGCACGGCCTCGCCCGGTTGTGGTCGATCGGCAAGGAAAAGCTGCGCCTGTGGCCCTTCCCGCACTGAACCCGAAGCGCTACCGTCGCCGGAAAAGACGTCAATCAAATGAGGAGGAAGCGATGAGTTTCAAGAATGCGGCACTGTCGGGAGCGGCGGCTCTCGCTGTCGGCCTGGGTCTCGCCCTTCCGGCGCTCGCCCAGAACGAACAGTTCATTCCCGGCCTCGTCTACCGGACGGGCGCCTATGCCCCGAACGGCATTCCATTCGCCGACGGCGTGGCGGACTACATTTCCATGCTCAATGCGCGCGATGGCGGCATCAACGGCGTCAAGCTGCTCTTCGAGGAGTGCGAGACCGGCTACGCCACCGACCGCGGCGTGGAGTGCTACGAGCGGCTCAAGGGCAAGGGCCCGACCGGCGCGGCCTATTTCAGCCCGCTCTCGACCGGCATCACCTTCGCGCTGACGGAGAAGGCGCCGGGCGACAAGACCCCCCTGCTCACCATGGGCTACGGCCGCGCCGACAGCCGCAACGGCGAGGTGTTCACCTGGAACTTCCCGCTGATGGGCACCTACTGGACGGCTGCCAGCGTCGCCATCCAGCACATCGCCAAGGAGTGGGGCGGGTTCGACAAGCTCAAGGGCAAGAAGATCGCGCTGGTCTATCACGACTCGCCCTATGGCAAGGAGCCGATCCCCGCGCTCGAGGCGATGGCCAAGAAGTACGGCTTCGAGTTCACGCCGATCCCGGTGCCCGCCCCCGGCACTGAGCAGAAGTCGCAGTGGCTTCAGATCCGCCAGATGCGGCCCGACTACGTCCTGCTCTGGGGCTGGGGCGTGATGAACTCCGCCTCGGTGACCGAGGCCGGCAACGTCAACTTCCCGCGCGACAAGATGCTGGGCGTCTGGTGGTCGGGCGCCGAGCCCGACGTGCTGCCCGCCGGCGACAAGGCCGCGGGCTACAAGGCGCTGATGCTGCAGCATCCCGCCGGCAAGGCCCCGGTCTATGCCGACCTCGAGAAGTTCGTGATCTCGACCGGCAAGTCGCTGGCCAAGCCCGATG
>CAWUOG010000190.1:0-6046 GCA_963923875.1 uncultured Alphaproteobacteria bacterium | reverse complement strand
AACGCCATCCTTCTCGGTGATGCCCTCGGCCGCCACGACAAAGTCGAGTATCGGCGTCCTCAGCGGCAGATCGTTCAGGGTCTGATCGAAATACACCAGTCGGCAGGCCGGATTGAAACGCACGGGCGAGACGCTGTCGTAGTGTTCGCGCGCGGGGTCGTAGGCCGCCGCAAGTGCAGACAGCAGCGTCGACTTGCCGGCGCCATTGACCCCCAGGATCGCCACCCGCTCCCCGGCGGCAATCGCGAGCTTCTCGATACCAAGCAGCTTGCGGCCGTCGGGTGTCTTCACGTCCAGGTTGGCGAGACGTAGGGCTACCCGCGCGTCGATGTTGCCGTCAGCCAGCTCGAGGCGGCGCTCACGCTGGGTGTAGAGCTGCGTGCGATCCTTCTCGATCCGGGCAATTCGGCTCTCGACGGCGTTCTTGCGCTTGTTGAGGTCAGGATTCTTGACTGCCCAGACCTTGTAGCGCGCCGCTGCGGCTTCCAATCGCTTGATCTCCTTGTCTTCGAGGCGGGCGCGGGCGGCTGCCTCGGCGTCGCGGCGCAGCAACTCCTCGCGTGCCGTCGAGAAGCGGGTCTTGAAGGCGTGCACGCCGTCGGCGCGCAAGAACAGGGTGCGTTCGGTGACCCGGTCGAGAAACTCGCGGTCGTGGCTCACGATCAGCATCGGGACTGCGAAATCGGTCGTTAACCAGCGTTCAAGCGTGTTGATGTTGCCGAGGTCGAGATGGTTGGTCGGCTCGTCGAGGATCAGGAGATCGGGCTCTTCGAGGCGCGCCGCCGCGGCGATCAACAGCAGGCGTTGCCAGCCACCGGAAAGCGTGCCGAACGGCTTGTCCAGCGTCTCCTGTGCAACGCCGATCTCGTCGGCCAATACATCGATCCGCCAATGGTCGTCGCCGAGGCCGGCGCGTTCCAGGGCGTCGCCCAGTACGTCGCGAAGCAGCCGATCAATGAGGCCTTCGGGAATGTCCTGCGGCAAGGTACCGACCCTCAGGCCGCGCGAGCGGATCACCTCGCCGCTATTCAATTCGAGCTGGCCGCCGAGGCACTTCAGCAGCGTCGACTTGCCCGCGCCATTGTCGCCGACCAGCGCCGTGCGCGCGTCGTCCAGCAGGAACGACACGTTCTCGAATACACGGGCAGAGCCGTAAAAGAAGGAGGCCTGCTCCATGCCGAGCACGGCCTGACGCGTCGCCATGACGAATCTCTGGAAGATGGGATCAATTCAGGAAATCGGTTCACGAAACCAGCGCGCCGTCCCGGGCGACGACGCGCCCGGCCTTTATCACCATCTTGCGTCCGGGGCGAGTGGCAACAGCCTCGGCCACGGTGTCAGCCTCGACCACGACCAGATCGGCGGGACCGCCCACGCGGAGACCATAGTCCTCGAGGCCAAGTACTTTAGCGGCATTGGTCGTCACCAGATCGAGCGTGAATGCCAACTCCTCGTCGCGTCGGTAGTTGCCCCGGTAGCCGATCAGCATGGCGCGCTCCAGCATGTCGCCATTGCCGAAGGGTGACCAGGCATCGCGGATATTGTCGGAGCCAGCGAACACCCTGACGCCGTGATCGCGCAACATCAAAAGCGGTGGCATGGTCGCCGCCCCCGGCCCATGGCTCATGATTGCGACACTCGCGCGAGCCAGGCGGTCGGCGGTGCGCTTTGCCGTGTCGAGCGGTACGGAACCCAGTGCGAAGGCATGGCTGACCGCGACTTTGCCCGAGAGGCCGCCCGCGACCGTGCGCTCGGCGATGGCGTCGATCTGAGCGAGGCCCACTTCGCCACCATCATGCAGATGGATGTCGATCCCCTTGCCGTGTCTGGCCGCGATGGCGAAAACCGAATCGAGATGGCCGGCCATGTCGCCGTCGATGCCAACCGGATCGAGGCCGCCGATCAGGTCGGCGCCGCTCGCTGCCGCCTCGTCAAGCAGTGCCGCCGTCCCCGGCGAGCGCAGGATGCCGCTTTGCGGGAACGCCACGATCTCGATCGTCACCAGGCCGCGGAAACGCTCTCGCACCTCCAAGATCGAGTTCAGGTTCCGGAGCCCTAGCCGGTTGTCGATGTCGACATGGGTGCGCATGTGCAGAGTGCCGCTGGCCATGACCTGATTCACCAGAATTGCTCCAGTCACAGTCTCTGGCACCGAGCGCTCGGCCCGCACGCGCCGCTCGGCCTCGATGCGGTCGCTGACCGTGTTGCCGTCGGCGCGGTTGGGCACCCAGGGCAGGCCGAGCAAGGTCTTGTCGAGATGGATATGGCCGTCGACGAGCGGCGGCAGGACGACGAGGGATGGCTCGTCTTTCGACGGCGGCAGGAAGGCCGAGATTCGGCCGTCCTTCAATTCGATGTCGTGGCGGGTGCCATTCGCGAGCGTTGCGTTTCGGAGGATCATTCAGCCGCGAGTTTAGCGGCCCGCATGGTGGTTGGCACCGGCTTGAAGTCTCGCGTCGGAGCAGCAAATCCGCAGCTTGTACCGTCGGTGATCCTGACCTGCTTCTCCCACGGCAGCTCGTACCGGCCAGCAGCCAGGTCGTGCATGTAGGTGTAGGGGCAGTCGCGCGCGCCGCCCTTCACTGCGACATAGCCGCGATGGCCGAACTGGTAGATGTTGTTCTCGACGCCCCAGTGAGTGCGCGCCTCGTCGCACAGCTTCGGCCGCACTTCTCCGGTGATGATCTCGTCGGGGATGCCGTTCCCGGTGGCGAGCGGCGTGCCGTCGTAGTCGACGATCATGCCTTCGCCCATAGAGTTGAAGCTGCCGTCGGAACCCGCGAGACAGACTGAGGCCGTGTACATCAGGTTACAGAAGGCGTTGGACTGGTTGGTGAAGCGCCAGCTCTGGCGGATCGGCGCGGTGTAGCCGGCAGTCCGGATCATGACGTTGGCGCCCTTGTAGGCGCTCTCCCGCGCCATCTCGGGGAACATGCCGTCGTGGCAGATGATCAGCGCGAGTTTCGAGCCGTTGGGTCCATCGCATACCGGGATTCCGAGGTCACCCGGCTCCCATGGCTCGACCGGCACCCACGGATGCATCTTGCGATAATAAAGGCGCAGCTCGCCCTTGTTGTCGATGATGACGCCGGAGTTGAACGGGTTGCCGTGCGGGTTCAGCTCCATGATCGAGAAGCAGCCCCAGATGTCGTTGGCGACGCAGGCGCCGCGCAGACGCTCGACCTCGGGCCCGTCCAGCCGGCACATGATCGCCGGATTGGTGTCCATCGACAGGCCGTGCAGGGAGTATTCGGGAAAGACGACCAGGTCCATGGTCGCCATGTTGCGTCGCGCCTTGGCGACCAGCGCGCATACCCGATCGGTCTGGCGCGCAAGGTCCTCGGGCGTGACGACGACGGGGTTCTGGATCTGCACAAGCCCGATAACCACGCCATCGGGCGCCTTGTTGAGTCCACCCAAGCCACTCATCGCTTCCTCCGCCGGTTGTTTGACCGGCAGAGGAGCAATCAGCGTGCCAGCAATGTTACGTCCTGCCTACTTGTCCGCAACTGCGCCGGCTTCCTTGCGGAAGCCGTTCACGGCGGCCTTGGCGGCCATCGCCAGCAGGCCGGAGTCGTTGGCGATGGTGCAAAGCTGGAAGCCCATACCGACGGCCCGAGCGGCATAGCTTGCCGTGCCGTTGTGGATGCCCGCAAACAGGCCGCGCTTCTTGCAGGCCGTCGTCAGCTTCTCATAGATCTTCAGCACCTGCGGCTCATCCCGGTCGAGCTTCGGCACCAGGCCGAGCGACAGACCGAGGTCCGAGGGGCCGACATAGATGCCGCTGACGCCCGGAACGTCGAGGATGGCATCGATGTTGTCGATCGCCTCCTGAGTCTCGATCATCGGGATGATCAGCACTTCGTCGTTGGCGGTCGCCTGGTAAGGTGTCGCCTCGCCATAGGCGCCGGCGCGGATCGGACCGTTCGAGCGCTTGCCCTTGGGCGGATAGAGCGCATACGACACCAGAGCCTTGGCCTCGGCCGGCGTGTTGACCATCGGGCAGATCACGCCCCAGGCGCCGCCATCCAGCACCTTTCCGACGATCCCCGGCTCGTTCCACGGCACGCGCACCAGCGGCGTGATTGGATACTTGTCCATCGCCTGGAAGCAGGTGACCATTGAGAGATAGTCCTGTACGCCATGCTGCATGTCGACGGTGATGCTGTCCCAGCCGCACTGAGCCATGACCTCGGCCGAGAAGCCGGCGGGGATCGCGAGCCACCCGTTGACGCAGGCCTTGCCTGCCTGCAGGCGCCGCTTCAGCATATTTACCGACATTTTCTCGTGTCCCCGCCTAGAGTTGAATGCGGCGCATCCTACAGGAGCAGCGGTCCAGTCGTGACGCTTTTATTGCTGCGGGCGGGCCGTCTCGCCGTGGATCTGGCGCCCGCATCCGGCGGCGCAATCGCGCGATTTGTCCACGATGGCTTCGACCTCGTGCGCCCCATGGCGCCGGCCGATATGGCTTCTGGAAGGGGCAACGCTGCTGCCTGCTATCCACTGGTGCCGTTCTCCAACCGCATTGCGAACGGCCGCTTCGAATATGACGGCAGGATGATCGAGCTCGTATCGAACTGGCCTGGGCAACGCCATCCCATGCATGGGCACGGTTGGTCCGCCGCCTGGCAGATCGAGCGCAGCGACAGTGCTTTCGCCGATATCTCGCACGAGCATGACGGCAAGCGCGGATGGCCCTTCCGTTATTGCGCTCGGCAAGTGTTCGAGCTCGATTCCGGTGGCCTTCGTGTGACCTTCAGCGTAAGGAACCTCGAAGCGCACGACGTGCCTGTGGGGTTCGGCCTGCACCCCTTCTTCGTGCGTGAACCGGATTGCGAACTCATCTTCCATGCCGACGCGGTGTGGCAAGCTGACGAAGACGTGCTGCCGACGACTCGCGTTGCGGTGCCCGATGCCTGGGAATTCTGCCATGGCCGCAATCCCGACACGGCTGTGCTCGACAACTGCTTCGAGCACTGGGACGGCACGGCTGCCATCGTCTGGCCCTCGCGCCGATTGCGCTTGGACCTGTCCGCTACGGCGCCGCTCGAGCATTTGGTCGTCTATACTCCGTCGGGTTGGCCGTACTTCTGCGTCGAGCCGGTAAGCCACGTGAACGGGCAAATCGCGCGGACGCGATTGCCTGGTGGTGCGGAAGTTTCGGCGGAGATCGCCTTCAGGATATCAACTCTGTGAGGAGCCATGGCTGACTTTGCTTCCTACCCAAGCCTGAAGGGGCGCAGCGTTTTCGTCTCGGGAGGGGGCTCTGGCATTGGTGCCTCGATCGTCGAGCACTTCGCGGCGCAAGGCTCGAAGGTGGCTTTCGTCGACATCGACGAACCGGCGTCGAGGGCGTTGGCTTCTCGAACAGGTGCTGCCTTCTACAAATGCGATATCCGCGACGTGAAGGCCTACCAGGCCATGATCGCCGAGGCGGGGGCGAAGAACGGTCCGATCACCGTGTTGGTCAACAATGCCGCGCGCGACGACCGCCACAAGATTGAGGACGTGACCGTCGACTTCTTCGACGAGCGCATGGCGGTCAATTTGCGCCACGCCTACTTCGCCATCCAGGCCGTATTGCCCGGCATGAAAATGGCGGGCGGCGGCTCGATTGTGAATTTCAGCTCGGTCAGCTACCACACCATGACACCCCATCTCAGCGTCTATCAGACGGCAAAAGCGGCGGTGATCGGAATGTCGCGCGGTCTGGCGCGCGATCTCGGCGAGCACAGGATCCGGGTCAATTCGATCACGCCGGGCTGGATCATGACCCAGCGTCAGATCGAGCTCTGGCTGACGCCCGAAGCGGAAGCGCAACTGATGCAGCTTCAATGCCTCAAGGAGAAGGTCTACCCGCCCGATATTGCGCGCATGGCGTTGTTTCTGGGCGCCGACGACAGCCGCATGATTACGGCGCAGACGTTCGTGGTCGATGGAGGCCGGATGTGAAAGCGGCAAAGATCGGCCATTTCCTGCTGCATGAACTGAAGCTCATCCTGCCGCCGACGATCTACTTCTTCTGCGCCTTCAACGTCATCGTCTT
>CAWUOG010000189.1:0-6052 GCA_963923875.1 uncultured Alphaproteobacteria bacterium | reverse complement strand
TCCGCCCTCGAGTCCGGCGATGCGCCACTGTTCCTCGAATGGCGCTTTCGCAGTCTCCGGACGCAGGTCCCGGACGTGCTTGCCAATCATCTCCGAGGCGCTGTAGCCGTAGGTCGCGAGAGCCGCATCGTTCGCATCGGCTATGACCCCGTCGTTACGAACCAGCAGCACGCTGTCGCGCGCGGCCCGAAACATCCGCTGATAGTGGTGGTTGAGCAGGCTGCGGGCGTGTTCCTGCTCCTTGCCATACCCTTCGATGTCCGCACGCTGATTGCGCCACAGGACCGCGACCAGCAGACCCGCCAGCAGAATCGTGCCGAAGATCACGATGGACAGCACACGCGTCCGGACCACGGTCCCGGCCAGAATTTCTGCCCGGTCGATCTTGGCGACCACCACCCAGTCGATGCTCTTCAGGCTCACCGAAGCCGATTCGACGACATGGCCGAAATGGCCGACGCCCTGGCGCTGGCCATCGCCTTCGAGCAACGCCGCGACCGCCGGCAACTTGCGATCGGTCAGGGGGATGGTCGAGGGAACAGAACCGGCCTTGGCCCTGTTGGGCATGACGACGTACTGTGCCTGGTCGCCCTCGCGGCGCACGACGATGACTTCGCCGGTAGCGCTGTTCGAGGGCCAGCGGTGCAGTGTCTCCAGCAGATCGAGGCCGGCATCGACGGTGATTGCGACCAGCGCACGAGGCTCTTCGCGTCTCGTGTCGTCGATGATCGGAAACAAGAAGCACAGCGCGGACCGGCCGAAGCCGGCGGCAGAAGTCGTCACCGCAAAGACCCGGATCCTGCCCTTGCCAGGAGCATTGATACGGAGTTTGTCGAGAAGGCTTCCATAGGAGAATTCCTCTCCAACAGCAGCCAACTGGCTGCCACGTCCGTCGAACAGTGCAACGGCTACGCGCTCGACATGGGCGGCAAGCGCGTCAGCAAGAAGTAGCTCGATGACGTCTCGCGCCTGTCCATCCTCCCTCCAGCGATCCAGCGGCAGCGCCTGCAGCGCGTTTCCGAGCAGCTCGGCATCGAGCGAGCGCTCGTAGAGCCACTTGTCGACCTGTTGTGCCTTCAACCGTGCCACGCCGGAAACCTGCGTCTTTCCCTCATCCAGGGCGGTTTCGCGCAGGTCGTGGGAATACAGACCACCGACGAGCAAGATGCCCGCGATGAATAAAGAGAAGGCGTAGATGAGGCGGCGACGCTGGACCCGGAGCAGCGCCGCCACGTCTGAGGGATTCCCCGGGCTCTTGGGAATCGTGCGCAGCTGCCACACCCCGAAGGCGATCAGGGCAACGACCAGAGCCGCGGACGAGATCATCCAGGGCGAGACGAAGAAGTCGAGCGCCGCGGCAAGGTCGTCGGCGAGATGGCTGGGATCGGCCGCCACCAGGAACGCTCCAGCCAGTCCAGCGACCAGGATCGAGACCGCCAGCGCAAAAAATTGCGGGTGCCGGCGAAGCGTGCCCAAGATGCTGCGCACAAAACCCGTCGAGTCGCTTGCGCTCATATTCTCCTCACGGGAGCTCTCTTGCCGCGATCGCGACTTCGGCGGTCAACTCGGGTTGTCCCATCGAAATACGCAGAACGCTTGAGTATTTATGCCGCTTTCGAAAAGGCGGTCCATTTCAAACGCACCACGCAACCGGCACATGGAATGCGGAATGGACATTGTCGACACGCAAACGCGAACGATTTGCAGGTACAGCCGCACCCGCCTGGGCGCAATCACATCGGAACCGGTGCCCGCAAATTGCGATCCGTGAATACAAGAGGCTCCAGGGCCGCGACATCATGTTCATCACAGCGCACTTCTTCTGCCTCGGCAAAAAAGAGGCAATCCGGGATGCCACCAGCAATGCCACCAGAATGGCAGCAACTGAGCTTTCGATTCGGCACCACCGGACCCACACGTGTATTGTCGATGAGATGCCTTGTGGCTCGCGGCCAGGAGTGCTCGCTTCCCTTCTGAAAGATCTCGCGCCTGAAGCCGGGCCATCGCCCGGAGATGGCGTCTCTATCGGTCCGCTGACACTTCTGCCGGCCGCGCGTTCCGCGTCTCAGTGACAGGCTCTTCGGCGAAGGCCGGAAGCTCGACCCTGAAGATTGTGCCCGGTGCATCCGGTACCAGGCTGAGGACGCCTCCCATGTCCCGCACGATCCCGTAGGAGATCGACAGGCCCAGGCCGACGCCCTGGCCGACCGGCTTGGTCGTGAAGAACGGGTCGAAGATGCGCTCGCGGATGCTTTCGGGAATCCCGGGACCGTTGTCGGCGACATCGATGACGACCCGTCCTGTCTCGTGCCGGGAATAGGTGGCGACGGTGATCTTTCGCCGGGCGATGGCACTGCCGCGCAGCGCGTCGCGTGCATTGATCACCAGGTTGAGCACGACCTGCTCCAGCGTGCGCTGCACGCCATTCACCAGCAACGGCTGCGCACCGTAAGCCTCTTCGAGGTCCAGGCCTGCCACACGCACCTGTTCGCGCACCAGGTCGACCGCCGAACGGCAGGCGTCGCGAACATCGAAGATCGCCGCCTCGGTTTCCGCCGTCCGCCCGAATACGCGCATGTTCTGGATGATCGCGCTCGCGCGCTTCACCTGCGCCGAGACCTGCGTGAATTTCTCGCCCAGCCGCCCGATGATCGCTTCGAGGCGGCCCACCGCGCGGTCGACGCTCTCGTCCGTCGCCGCACCGGAGCGCTTGATGTCCGCCAGCGCGTTCTGCGCCGCCATCGAGATCACGAAGAGCGGCTGATTGAGCTCGTGCGCGATGCCCGTCGCCATTTCTCCCAGCGTGACCAGCTTGGCCGACTGCACCAGGGCCGCCTGGGTCTGCAACCGCTCCGTCTCGTCGTGCCCGACCAGCACGACACACGGGCCGATATCGGCAAGCTGTTGGCGGGTCGCCGACAGGTGCAGGAACGACTTTCGTTCCGCCTCGACGATCTGGATCTCGATTTCGGCAGACTGGGCTTCCGGCTGCCGCGATCCGGAGGCGAAATCGAGTAGTTGATCGGCACCGCGCAGACTCGCGCTGTGCAGCACCCCGGCCCCCTGGATCTCGACGTTGCGAAAGGCGTCCCAGAAGCGACGGTTCGCATGCACGACGTCGCCCTGCTGGTCGACGACTGCGGTGAGCGCCGACGGCGATTCGACGATGGCTGCCAGCAGCCTCCGGTTCTGCTCCTGCTCGCGCGCCGCCTCGCGCTCGGCCAGCAGCCGAAGATTGCGGCGCAGCGACAACAGGATGCCCAGGATGACCACCAGGGACGCGCCGCCGACGAAATAGACCGTGCGCCGCCAGTTGGCGAGATAGAGATCGTCGCCGATCGCGACCACGACCAGACCGGGGAAGCGGCCTAAACTCCGCGGCGCCAGGATACGCGTATTCGATACCGTGAGCGCCGACGGGCCCGTCGAGTCGCTGACGATCCGGGCCGCCGGGGCTGGCCCTGCCTCGAGCAGCTGCCAGACATTCGCCAGCGGTCGCACGACGCCGACCGTCGCGTTGGTACCGTCCGTACGGGCCAGGACCATGCCTGAATTCTTGTACAGGGTGATGGCGTTTCCCCGGCCGAGCGAAATCCGCGAATAGAAATCCGAGAAGTAGGCGCTCTGGATGCCGACGATCGCCACGCCGAGGATCTTGTCGAAACGGCTGCGAATGGGGGTCGCGAGGTAGAACGTCCAGGTGCTGTTGGTCTTGTTCTGGACCGGATCGCTGAGGAACGCCTGTCCCGGGGACAGCTCGAGGGCAGCCTTGAAATAGTCGCGGTCTCCCAGGTTCTGCGGCGGCGGCGGAAAGCTGCGAGAGTAGACGAGCAGGGCGCCGTCCAGGGCGATGGCCGAGGTGACGTCGATCTGCACATGATTGCGGATGAGTTGGCGCATATCCTCGAATTGGCGCGGGGTTCGGGCCAATTGAACGAGGTCGTCTTCGGTCTCGGGATCGGCATCCCGGATCGAATCGACGACGCTCTTGAGGACAAGTTCGGCTGAACTGAGCGTCTGCTCCGTGGACGCCGCCACTGTCGTTGCCAGGGTGTCGGCGACCTGCAAACCGTTCGTGGTTGCCGTCCAGTATCCCTGATAGCCCAACAATCCGAACGCCAGAAGCACCGCCAGGCATTTTCCTGCGGCACTCATCATCTCGGATCGCCGCTGGGCCTCCTGACCGGCGCGACCGGCCCCTCCGGGAGAGCCGCGGGCCGGAATAGGAGCGCGTCTCCAGAGGGAAAACAGGAGCTTCATGGGTTGAGCGCCTACCATACCGCACCGACAATTCCGCCGAATACTTGATTTCCAGCAAGGCGATGGCCGAGCGGCATGACAGACTAATATAATGAGTGGCTCCCACGGGGGGAGCATTTCGGGCGAGCCCTGCAGGCGGGGGGCGTGTGGATGGCACCTTCAGAATCGAATTCCGTCGGCCGCGCCGACAGCCGGCAGGGCCAGCCCATCGATGTACTCGTCGTCGACGACGATACGGCCATTCTGGAGCAGCTCGCCGAATGTTTCTCGGTCTCGGGCCTGACGAGCTCCGCTGAATCCAGCGCGCTGGTCGCCCTGCAGAGAATTGCACAGGGTCTGCGCCCGGCCGTCGTGCTCACGGACCTGCGGATGCCCGAACTGGACGGGCTGCATTTCGCAGAGAAGCTCAACCAGCTGCCGCGGGAGGCTCGCCCCGAGATCGTTTTCATGAGCGGACATGCCGACATGAAGGACGCCATCGAGGCCATTCGGCTCGGCGCCCGCGACCTGCTGGTCAAGCCGATCGACCGCGACAAGATCCTGCGCTCCGTCGAATCGGCCAGACTGGTGCACGAGCAGTCGCTTCGTCCGGCCCCGCTCCCGGAACAGAGCCCGGACTTGCGACCGTCGATTGCCGGTGCCTCGCAGGATGCCGATGTGAGACGCAACGCGCTCGCGACGCTGCGAAGGATCCGCAAGGTGCGGAGCAAGTATCTGCCCGAAGAGCTGTTCTCCGACCCCTGCTGGGAAATGCTGCTCGACCTGTACGATTCCCGCCTTTCGGGCGAGGACGTGACCGTCACCGGCCTCGGCGTAGTGTCAGGTGTACCGATGTCGACCGCGCTGCGGCGGATCCAGGAGCTGCAGAAGCACCGACTGATCGAGCGCATCGACGATCGCAGCGACAAGCGTCGCCAACTCGTCACCCTGACGCCGGACGGGCTGAAGGCGATCGACAATTTTTTCGACGGCTATCTCGGCCACGCCGCCCGGTAGGCAGTCGATCGCACCAGAATGGCAGCGATTGGAGTACGCGCTGGCGCCTCGCGAGCCTATCTATAGGCCTCCTCATCGAGAGAGTGAGCGCCTTTGTTTCCTCGCTATTTCATCGAACATCCGACCGAAGTCCGTGACCTCTATCTTGGACTCGCATCCTATTTCTGGGCGGCGCTGACCGGTCCGCTCTACGTCCTTCGAGTGGCCGGCCTTGGGGGCATCCTGAAGGCCGCTGGTCCGACACTGCTGTCGCTGATCATTCTGATGGTGGCGATTGCAGCCACGATGTACCTGCCGAAGCCGATCCAGGCGATCAGTACTGTCGGCATACCGGTGTTTCTCTTCGCCTACCAGGCGCGCAAAATCGTCCAGCTCGTGCGTGTCATCTACGCCGCCCGTGGCTGGACGGTTCATCAAATCTGACCAGTAGTCTACCGGTTGGCCCGCGCCACCGCCGCGTTGAGCAGGAGGTTCGCCCCCGGCACCGAGCGGACCAGCTCGATGTTCTCGTTCACGTTGTGGCTGATGCCCTCATGGCAGGGCGTGAAGATCATCGCCGTCGGCGCCATCGTCGCCACCGCGTAGGCGTCGTGGCCGGCCTGGCTGCGCATCTCGCGATACGGCAGGCCGAGTTCCTTCGCCGTCGTACGCAGCAGGTCGATGCATTCCGGCGCGAACAGCTCGGTGCCCCAACTCCAGCCCTCGGCGGTTTCGATCTCGACATTGGCCTTCTGCGCCGAGGCCGCGATCGCGGCATGCACGTCGCGCTTCATCGCCTCGAAGCGCGCGGCGTCGA
>CAWUOG010000188.1:0-6072 GCA_963923875.1 uncultured Alphaproteobacteria bacterium | reverse complement strand
CGCTCGCCTGCGATCGCGATGGCGCTCTCGGGGAAACACAGGAAGCCGACATGGCCGCTGCCACTGGTGCGCTGGCAGCTCTTGCAATGGCAGAAGCCCTGCAAGGTCGGCGACGCCGTGGCGCGCCAGCGGAGCGCCCCGCAGGCGCATTTTCCCGTCCATTGATCCGTCGACATGGCGCGACTATCGCACAACCGAGCCGCGCTGCGGTTCTCTCTTTCGCCACAGCTTGTTGTGACGGCGGCGAAAAGATGATGGGGTAGCGCTACCAAGCGCGGCAACAGACTGACGCTGGAGGAAACGCGAATGCCGGGAAAGACCCTGTTCGACAAGATCTGGGAGCGGCACGTCATCGCCGATCTCGGCGACGACTACGCGCTGCTGCACATCAGCCGCCATCTCATGCATGACGGCGGCGGCCGCGGCTTGCAGGTCATCAAGGACCAGGGCCTCAAGGTCCGCAATCCCGACCTCACCTTCGCGACCTTCGACCACATCATCTCGACCGAGCCCGGCCGCACCCACGACACGCTGAAGCCGCATGCCAAGCGCCTCTACGACATGCGCGACGAAGCAAAGCGCTGGGGCATCAAGCTGTTCGACCTCGGCCAGCCCGGCCAGGGCATCATCCATGTCGTCGGCCCCGAACAGGGCATCACCGTTCCCGGCGCCTTCCTGGTCTGCGGCGACAGTCACACCTGCACCCATGGCGGCATGGGCGCACTGGCCTTCGGCATCGGCGCCACCGAAGTGATCCACGTCCTGGCGACGCAGTCGCTGGTCCAACGCAAGCCCCGGCGCATGCGCGTGGATTTCGACGGCGAGGCGGCGCCTGGCGTCACGCCAAAGGATCTGATTCTCGCCCTGATCGGCCAGATCGGCACCGCCGGCGGCACCGGCTACGCCGTCGAATATGCCGGCAGCGCCATCCGCGACATGGAGGTCGAGGGCCGCCTCACGGTCTGCAATCTCTCGATCGAACTGGGCGCCAAGATCGGCATGATCGCGCCCGACGAGAAGACCTTCGCCTTCTTGAAAGGCCGCCCCTACGCGCCCACCGGCGCGATGTGGGACGCAGCCCTCGCCGACTGGCGCCGCCTGCCGAGCGATCCCGACGCGGTGTTCGACGCCGAGGTGCGTGTCGACGTGAACAGGATCGAGCCACAGATCACCTGGGGTACCAGCCCCGAGCACGTGATCCCAGTCACGGACAGGATTCCCGACCCGGCAACGGCAGGCGATCCCGACAAGCAGAAGGCGATGCAGGCTGCGCTCGACTATATGGGCTTGAAGGCCGGCACGCCGATCCAGGAGACGAAGATCGACTGGGTGTTCATCGGCTCCTGCACCAACAGCCGCATGTCCGACCTGCGCGACGCCGCGCGGATCGCCAGGGGCCGCAAGGTGGCGGGCCATGTCCGCGCCTGGGTCGTGCCGGGCTCGGAGAACATCAAGCGCCAGGCCGAGAGCGAGGGGCTGCACAAGGTGTTCCTCGAAGCCGGCTTCGAATGGCGCGAGCCCGGCTGTTCGATGTGCCTCGCCGTGAACGGCGACACCATCGCACCGGGCCAGAGGAGCGTCTCGACCTCGAACCGCAACTTCGTCGGCCGCCAGGGCCCGGGCGGACGGACGCACCTCGCCAGTCCCGCGATGGCCGCGGCGGCGGCAATTGCCGGCCGCATCGCCGACGTGCGGACCCTGTAGGAGACGATCATGGCGATGAAGCCCTTCACCGTTCTCGACGCCAAGGCGGCGCCCCTGCTGGAGCAGAACGTCAACACCGACATCATCATCCCAATCCATCGCCTGCGCGACGTGCCGCAGGACAAGCTCGGCGCCTACGCCTTCGAGCCGTGGCGCTACCTGCCCGACGGCAGCGACAACCCCGATTTCTTCCTCAACAAGCCGGCCTACAAGGGCGCCGAGATCGTGATCGCCGACAACAACTTCGCCTGCGGCTCGTCCCGCGAGGGCGCGGTGTGGGCGATCATGGGCATGGGCGTGAAGGCGGTGATCGCACCGTCCTTCGGACCCATCTTCTTCAACAACTGCTTCCAGAACGGCGTACTGCCGATCGCTCTGCCGCGCGAGGAAGTGCTGGCGATCGCCCAGGAAATGGAAGCCGCGACCCGGCCCGGCGCCAACAGCGAACCGCGCCTGCAGATCGACCTGCAGGAGCGCACAGTGACGACGCCATCGGGCCGCAAGATCTCGTTCCGCGTCGATGCACTGCGCCGCGAAGCGCTTCTGAAAGGACTCGACGAGGTCGGCCACACGCTGACGCGCGAGGCCGAGATCGCCGCTCATCAGGACAAGGCGCGCGCCGCCACGCCCTGGCTCTACTTCTCCCGCTGACCCGACGACCGGAGCGCTCCATGGCAAACCTGATCAAGCGACGCACCATAATCGCCGTTGCGGCGACCGCCCCGGCCTGGCCGGCCTTGGCCCAGGGCAAGACCGGCTCGGCGGTCTATCCCGTCGCGGTACCGTCCTACGAAGTCCAGTTCGTCGCCATGGACAAGGGCTACTTCAAGGATGAAGGCTTCGACTTCAAGCTGATCCAGGGCGGCAGCGGCGTGAAGACGCGCGAGATCCTGGCGTCGCGCCAGGGCGATTTCGCCATGGCCGACATCATCCACGTCCTGCAGCTCAACAAGAACGGCCGGCCGACCAAGGCGCTGATCACGACCGACCAGCGCGCGCCCGGCGTGCGCTTCGCCATCCGCAAGGATCTCTTCGACCAGGGCATCGACACGGTGCAGAAGGCGGCCGAATGGAAGCGGCCCGACGGCAAGCGGGCGATCTTCGGCGTGTCGTCGCTCGGCGGCACCTCGCACCTGTGGTCGCACTACTTCACCGAGAAGCTGGGGCTGGCCGACAAGGTGACATGGGTCGGGGTCGGCAACGTCGACACCATGCTGGGTTCGCTGAAGACGAAGCAGATCGACGTGCTGTCGAGCGCCATCTCGGTCGTCACCGAGGCCGAGAAGAACGGCTGGGGCAAGGTGATCTACTCGCCGTCCGACGAGAAGACCTGGAACGCCGTGATCGGCGGGCCGGTCCCGGTGAACGTCAATTTCTGCCTGACCGCCACGATCGACAAGGAACCCGAGAAGGTGCAGGCCTTCACCAACGCGATCTGGCGCGCCCAGCAATTCATCAAGAAGAGCACGCCCGAGCAGATCCTAGCCTCGATCGAGCGCTATGTCGGCTCGACCTCCAAGGATTCCAACCTGCTGGAGATCGGCGAGCTCAAGGAAGTCTCCGACTGGAACGGCCTGATCACGCCCGAGTCCTATGCCCGCGGCGAGAAAGTCTGGTACAGCGAGCTGACCGGCATCAAGCAACCGCTCAAAGTGGAAGACGCCTTCGCCGACAAGTTTCTTAAGGCGGCGCATGCCAAGTACCCCGCCTGAGGCGTCTGCGTGCCGGATCGACGTCGCGCATCTGTCGAAGATCTTTCAGGCTGAAGGCCGCGACGTCGTCGCGGTCGACGACGTGTCGTTCCGAATCACCGACGGCGAGTTCGTGGCCCTGCTCGGCCCCTCGGGCTGCGGCAAGAGCACGATCCTCAACATGGTGGCGACCCTGATCGCGCCCAACGGCGGCTCGATTCAGGTCGATTCCACGCCGGTCGTGCCGGGACGGCCGATGCGCCAGGTCGGCTACGTCTTCCAGAAGGACACGCTGTTTCCCTGGCGCACGGTCGAGGGCAACATCGGCTACGCACTCGAGCTCGCCAAGGTGCCGGCCGCCGAGCGCCGGGAAAGGGTCGCCGAGGCGATCCGTCTGGCTGGCCTCGACGGCTTCGGTCACTTCTACCCCGCGTCGCTTTCGGGCGGCATGCGCCAGCGCGTTTCGCTGATGCGCACGCTGATTGCCCGGCCGGAGATCCTGCTGATGGACGAGCCGTTCGGCGCGCTCGACACCCACACCAAGCTCGACATGCATTCGGTGCTGCTGAGCCTGTGGGAGCGCACGCGCCAGACCGTGCTGTTCGTCACCCACGATCTCGGCGAGGCGCTGACCTTGGCCGACCGCATCATCCTGCTCTCGGCGCGACCTGGCCGCCTGAAGGAAGATTTCAGGATCGACTTCCCGCGCCCGCGCAACGCCGTCCAGCTTCGCGAAACCAAGCAGTACGCCGATCTGTTCCAGAAGATCTGGCACTCGCTGGGCGAGGAATTCACCCGGAGCCGCAGCACATGAGGGTGGCCTGGACGCTGTTCTGGCAGGTCGCGTTCGGCCTCAGCCTGCTGGCGATCTGGCAATGGGGCTGGGACGCGCAGGCCCGCGTGCCGTGGCTGGTCCCGGACATCCTCGACCCCTACTTCATCTCCAAGCCGTCGATCATCTGGCAGCATTTCCTGCGGTTGGGCTGCCTGGTGACATTCGATGGCGACTGGACCTTTACCGCCGATGGCGGCTTCGCCAAGTGCATGGCCAAGTCCGAGAACAATCTCTGGATCGCGACCTACGTCACCCTGAGGAATACGCTGTGGGGATTCGCGATCGGGGTCAGCCTGGGGTTCACCATGGGGCTCCTGCTCGGCCGCTCGGATCGCCTCAGTGAGATATTCTATCCTTACATCAACGCCTTCAACTCGATCCCTCGCATCGCGCTGGCGCCGATCATCATCCTGGCCTGCGGCATCGGCGACACTTCCAAGATCGTGACCGCCGTCCTGGTCGTGGTCTTCCTGGTCTTCTTCAACACGTTTGAGGGCGCGCGCGCCGTCGATCGCGACCACATCAATGCCGCGCGCCTGCTCGGGGCCGGCGAATGGCAGGTGACGCGCACCGTGATCGTGCCCTCGACCATGGCCTGGCTGTTCGCCTCGCTGTCGCCGGCCATCTCCTTCTCGCTGATCGGCGTCATCGTCGGCGAATTCATCGGCGCCGAGCACGGCATAGGGCGCATGATCATCGAGGCCGAGGCACGCGGCGAATCGGCCGGCATGATGGTCGCGGTGTTCGTGCTGATGATCGTGGGCGTGATCCTCACCACCCTGGTTCGCCGCCTGCAGTCCTACCTGTTGCGCTGGCGTCCCCAGCAGGCCGCGACGACCTGAGCGCGATTTTCATGCCCGGGATATGATCCCGGCATGAGCGATCCGTCGATGTCCCGTACCCCGCCCGCCGCGCTCGCAGCGGACGAGGTTCGGGCTGCCGCTTGGGCGGAGGTCCGCCAGCCGCTGGAGCTGCAGCTCGCGCCGCTCGGCCGGCCGGCTTTGGACGCACTGGCAGCACGTCCCGGCGAGCACATCCTCGACATCGGCTGTGGCGGCGGCGACACGCTTCTGGACCTCGCCCGGCGCGTGGCGCCGGACGGCAGCGTCGTCGGAATTGATGTGTCGGCCGCGGTGCTCGCCTTTGCCAGACGAGCTGCCAAAGGCCAGGACCGGATGCGGTTCATCCGGGCGGATGCCCAGACGTACCCGTTCGAACCGGCCTCGTTCGACGCCGCCTTCTCGCGATTCGGGGTCATGTTCTTCGCCGACCCGGTCGCGGCCTTCGCCAACATTCGACGCAGCCTGCGGCCCGGAGGCCGGCTGGCCTTCGTCTGCTGGCGCGCGCTGGAAGAGAACCCGCTCGACTTCCTTCCGCTCAGGGCCGCGGCCGCTCACCTGCCGCCGCAACCCGTGCCCGATTCCGATGAACCCGGTCCGTTCTCGTTCGCCGACGCAGGCCGCATGCGCGATATTCTGGGACGTGCCGGCTTCGCGAAGATCGCGATGGCGGCCCGCGACGAGAAGGTCGGCAGCGGCGACCTTGAGACGATGTTGACGGTGTGCTCGCGGGTCGGCGCGCTCGGCAGGATCCTGCGGGAAAATCCCGGGCTTCGGGAAACGGCGTTGCCGGCCGTGCGCTCCGCGCTCGCCGCCCACGACGGTCCCGAAGGCGTCAAGCTGAATGCCGCCACCTGGATCGTGACGGCGCGCGTGCCCGGCTAGGCCGGCACCGGCAGCGCGCGGCGCCTCCGGGTCGTGCGGTAGATCAGAAATCCGATGAGACAAAGATTGAGGAGGTTGAAGGCGACGCCCGAGCCGAAGGCCGGCGCGTAGTAGCCGT
>CAWUOG010000187.1:0-6096 GCA_963923875.1 uncultured Alphaproteobacteria bacterium | reverse complement strand
CACAACAATTCGACGCCGCGCTACAACGAAGCCCAAGCCAAGATCTCCTGGGACCGTACGGTCGCATTCTTCAAGAAGAACCTGGCTTGATCATTTCGGCGCACCGTTGGTCGGCTTGAACTTCTGCACACGCTTTCCGTTGTCGACCTCGCCGGTATAGACGTTGCCCTTGGAGTCCACGGCGATGGCGTGAACCCAATGGAAGTCGCCGGCGTGGCGACCGGAACGGCCGAAGCCGCCGACCACCTGGCCGTCCGAGCGCCGCAGGATACGCACCAGGTTGTTCTCGCCGTCGTTGTTCAGCATGTAGGTCTGGTTGGCGTCGGGCCACATGGCGAGTCCCCAGACGGCGCCGGCGCCCAGGGTCGACTTGTCGTAGAACCATTCGGTTTCGAACGTGCCGTCCTTCCTGAACACCTGGATGCGGTTGTTGGTGCGGTCGCAGACATAGACCTTGCCGTCGCGCGAGAGCGTGGCGCAATGCACCGGGTTGGCAAATTGCCGGGAGGGCGGTGCGGAGGGGCTGTAGGCCGGCTGCTTGTCGTCGTTCGGCTTGTTGCCGTAGGCGCCCCAATAGCGCTTGAAGGCGCCGGTCTCGCTGTCGAACACGATGACACGGCGGTTGCCGTAGCCGTCGGCGACGAACAATTCGCGCGCCGCCTCGTCGACCTCGAGCGTCGCGGGCCGGCCCAGTCGGGTCGTGTCGTTGCTGCCTCCGGTCGGGCCGGCGACGCCGATCGTCAGCACCGGCTTGCCGTCCTTGGTGAACTTGTAGATGGCGCTGTCGTCATTGGCATTGCCCGCGATCCAGACGAAGCCGTTGCGGTCGATGTGGATACCGTGCTCGTTGGCGACCCACGGCTTGGCAGTCGGGAATCCCCAGCCCTGAATGAAGCTGCCGTCGGCGTCGAACTCCATCACGGAGGGGGCGGGCGCACAGCACTTGTTGCGCGGCGGCGTGAGAGTGGCGCCTTTCTCGTCCTCACTGAGCGAGCGCGGCCGCTGCAGGATCCAGACATGGTCGTTGGCATCGACGGCGACGCTCGCCACCTGTCCGACCAGCCAATTGTTGGGCAGTGGCTTGGGCCACTGCGGGTCGACCTGGAACTGCGGCACCGTCTGCGCCGTTGCCGGCAAAATTTGCCCAAGCATCAGCAGGGCGCCGAGCGCCCAGGAAATCCGCCTCATTCGTCTCCTCCTGCGGCCGTCAGGCCGCTCTTGCCGTTTTCGGCTTGGCTTTCTGCCACTCGTTCAGGATGTCGCGGGCCCGGCTCTTGGTCGGGTCCATCGCCGCGTCATGACCGGCCTTCTTGGCCGTGAGTTCGATGACGTAACCGTTGGGATCTCGGAAGTAGATCGAGTCGATGAACTTGTGGTCGGAAATGCCGCGCACCTCGCGGCCCTCCGCCTTGCCCCTGGCGAACATCTGATGGAGGTGTTCCTGGCTGACTTCGAGCGCGATGTGCAGATCGAAGTCGTGCTGTTCCTTGAACTCGAACGGCATGTCCGGCGCCTCGAAGAAGGCCAGGGCCGAACCGTCGTCTAGCCGGAAGAACGAGTGCAGGACGCCCGAGCCGGTCTTGCGGCCCGTCATCGTGGTCTCGATCTTGAAGGCGTTGACCAGCGGCAGGCCAAGGAAATCTTCGTAGAATTTCCGCGTCTCTTCCGAATCCCGGCAGCGGTAAGCGTTGTGATGCAGACCCTTGATCATGGCTGAGTCTCCTTGGCTAGACGGTCTGCCAAGCCTTGCCCTTGGTCGAGGCAGCAAAGCCGTTGAAGGCGGCGTCGTTGATCTTCTCGTAGTTCGGCTGCTTCTTCACGTTGGCGATCCAGCGCTGGACGTTCGGGTACTTGGCCAGATCGCAGTGGATCAGCTCGCCGATGCTCATGATCGCCGAACCGAGATAGTCGGCGACGGTGATCTGGTCGCCGCAGATGTACTTCTTGTTGCCGGCCAGCCAGTGGTCGTTCAACACCTGGAGCCAGACCTTGCAACGGTCCTGGGCCCAGCGGATGCCGCCGGCATGGACCGTGTCATCGGGCCGCTTGTGATGCGGGAAAAGCTGCGGGTAGACGAGCCCGTAGCCCCAATCCTTGTAGAAATTGGAGTTGAACCAATCCATCGCCTCGTTGACCCGCGCGCGCTGCTTGAGGTCCTTCGGATAGGCGGGCGATCCGACCTTCTCGGCGAGGTAACGCAGGATCGTGGCGCTCTCGGTCAGGCGGAAGTCGCCGTCCTCGAGCATCGGCACGAGGCGATTCGGGTTCTTCGCGCTGTATTCGGGGCCGTAGTGTGCGCCTTTCAGGATGTCGACGACTTCCATCTCGCACGGGATGTTGTTGTCGGCGATGAACTGCATGACGGGACGGCACGCTGTAGACACCGGGTGGGTGTATAGCTTCATCGTTTCTTCCCTGACCTTGGCTGTTCGCATTGTAGAACGGTTGAGGCGTCGGCGCAGGTACTTACCGAACGGAAACTGTTACGCTCCTGTCATGAAACTTCGTGCCCTTCTTGCCAGTCTCTTCATCGCCGCGGCCCTGCCGGCGGCCGGGCAGGATTATCCCAGCAAGCCGATCCGCATCATTGCGCCGTTCGGCCCCGGCACTGCGACCGATACGGTGGCGCGCGTGCTCGCCTCCGAGCTTTCCCACCGCACCGGACAGCCTGTCGTGGTCGAGAACAAGCCTGGTGCCGAAGGCCAGATCGGCGCCCAAGCCGCGGCGACCGCGCCGCCTGACGGCTACACGATCTTCGTGACGACCCAGACGACGCAGGCGATCAACCAGCACGTTTACAAGAGCCTGCCGTACGACCCGGTGAAGAACTTCGTACCCCTGAGCGGTCTCTCGCGGGGGGCCCAGATCGTCATGGTGCGCAACGAGCTCCCGGCGAAGACCATCCCCGAGTTCATCAAGCTGGCGCAGTCGCAGCCCGGCAAACTCACCTTCGGCAGCGGCAATGGCTCGGCACGTGGCGCGGCCGAGTTGTTCCGGATCATGGCCAAGGTCGACCTGCTGGGTGTGCCCTACAAGACGCAGCCGCAGGTCGTTGCCGATCTGCTGGGCGACCGCATCGACGCGACGTTCAGCGACTTCACGGTTGGCCTGCCGCCGGTGCGCGACGGCCGCGCCCGCGGGCTCGCGGTCACCAGCCCGCAACGCTGGCCCGGGCTCGAGCAGTTCCCGGCGGTCGCCGAGTTCGTGCCCGGCTACGCCTCGCAGCCCTGGAACGCAGCCTATGCGCCGGCAGGCACACCGCGGCCGATCGTCGACAAGCTGAGCAAGCTGATCCGCGAGTCGGTCGAGTCGGAGGCTTATCGCAAGCTGATGCAGACCACGCTCGGCGTGATCTTCCCGGGTACACCAGAAGAACTCGCAGCCTTCCAGGACGACGAGATCAAGAAGTGGGGCGAGATCGTCCGCGTCGCGGGGATGAAGGAACCCTAGCTCGGTTGGGATGCCCGCCGCGCCTCGAACAGCTGCCAGATCCCGATCAGGAAGACGCACACGGCGACGGCCATGAACGCGGCGCGGTAGCTTGCCGCCGAGGCGATGGCCGCGAAGAGGGGCGGGCCGAACACCGCCCCTGAAAATGCCAATGCATTCTGGACGGCCGCCGTCGCAGCTGCCTCGCCGGGCGGCGACAGGTGGGCGAACTCCGCCTGCGACGTGCCGTTCCAGCTGATGACCATCGAGCCGTAGCCCATCACGACCAGGGCGATCGCCCAGAATGGCGTCTCGGGCCCGATCAGCCCGGTGGCGGTCGAGCCGACCGCCATGCCGAGCCCCGTCCAGCCCAGCAGCTTCATACGCGGCATGCGATCGCCGAGGCCGCCGCTCACCAAGCGAACGGCAGCGCCTACGATCTGGGACAGGAACAGCAGGAAGCCCGCGCGCGCGATGCTGAGGCCGCAATGCTCGTAGAGATAGGTGACGAGGTAGAACGTGAAGGTGTGCTGGGCCACGACGAAGACGAACGCGGAGCAGCCGAGCACGCGCAGTTGCGGATGGGCCAGAACGAACTGGATCGAGCGCCAGATGCTGCGCTTGGGGCGGTCCGCGACCGTGACAACATCGAGCCTCGGGCGCAGCGGCTCGATCAGGATCGCGGCAACGACCAGCATCGCGGCGGCGATCAGGCTGGCACCGCGCCAGCCGACCCATTCGAGCAGGGCGGGGAACAGGATGCCGGCCAGCGCAAAGCCGAGCGGCGTGCCGGTCTGCTTCACCGAGAAGACCATGCCGAAATATTCGCGCGGCACGCGCTGGGCAAGGATGTGCGCCGAAGCCGGGTTGGTCGGACCTTGGGCCACGCCGATGAGCAGCACCGCGCCGACCGTCGCCGCGACCAGCGCCAGCGAGTTGAGCGCCAGCCCTGCGGCGCCCACCAGCAGCGCCACCTGGCAGACGCGGACTGCGCCCAAGCGCACGATCGGGCCGGCGGCGGCCAGCGAGGCGATCGTGGCCACGGCGTAGATGAGGGCGGTGAAGACGCCGACCAGCTTGGGGTCGATGGCGAGATCGCTCGCCACCGCCGGCATCATGACGCTGAGCGACAGGACCGAAAGCGAGATCATCACCTGGATGGCCAGCATGCTGGCCACTGGGACGATCGCGCGTCTCATCTCCCTTTTGCGAGTCCTTGTCGCGGCGCTGCTGGCTACATGCCGAAGAGGTCGGCTTTGTTCAGGATCGTGTTGCGCAGGATGCGGATCGAAGCGACGTCGACCATGATGCCGTCGACATTGATCGCGCCCAGGCCCTTGGCCTCGGCTTCGGCATAGGCCTTCTCGAGCTTGCGGGCGCGGGCGATGTCCTCGGGCTTGGGCGAGTAGATCTCCAGCGCGTGCTCGATCTGCGAGGGATGGATCGCCCATTTGCCGACGCAGCCCAGGATCATCGAGCGGCGGCATTCCTCGCGGTAGGCCTCGGGGTTCTTGAAGTCGGCGAACGGACCGTCGACCGGATCGATGCCGGCGGCGCGGCAGGCCATGACCAGCCGGAAGCGGGCGTAGTGCCAGATGTCGCCCGGATAGCCATCGGACTCGCCGACGTTCTTGTTCGTGACGCCCATCGAGGCCGAGAAGTCGCCCATGCCGAATACCAGGCATTCCAGCCGCGGCGTGGACTTCGCAATCTCGTCGACGTTCTGCATGCCCTCGACTTCCTCGATCAGGGCTTCGAGGCCGATGCTGTTCTTGAGCTTCAGCTTCTTTTCCATCTGATTGAGCAGCTTGTCGGCGAACAGGATGTCGGCCGCGGTCTGCACCTTGGTCATCATGATGGTGTCGAGATGCTCGCCGGCGCCTTCGACGATCTCGATGATGTCCTCGTAGGCATACTCGGTGGTCAGGTCGTTTATGCGCACGCAGCGCGTCTTGCCCTTCCAGTTGAGGGTCTTCAGGGCCTCGACGATCTTCTTGCGCGCATCGCGCTTCTGGCTCGGGGCAACGGCGTCCTCGAGGTCGAGGAAGACGTGGTCGGCCTTCGACTCCGATGCCTTCTGCATCATCTTTTCGCTCGAACCGGGGGTCGAGAGCTGGACGCGGCGGGCGCGACGGGGACGATTGGCCATTTCACACTCCTCAGGCGACGATCTTGTCGGTGCGCAGCCGGGCGATGTCGCCGGCACTGCAGCCGATCGATTGCAAATACTGGTCCGTATGCTCCCCGAGCAAGGGGGCGCGGTGGCGCACCTTGCCGGGCGTTTCGGTCATCTTCACGGCCACGCCGGCGATCTGGACCTCGTGGTCGAGGCCGGGGTGGGGCACCCAGGGCAGCATCTCGCGCGCCTTGAAGTGCGGATCGGCCACGATGTCCCGCACGTTGTAGACCGGCGAGAACGGCACCTGCCCGCCGAGATACTTCAGCAGCTCCTGCTTGGTGCGCTGGCGCGTGAAGTCGGAGACCGCCGCGATGATCACGTCCTGGTTGGCGCGGCGATCCTGCACCGTCACGAAGCGCGGGTCGGTCGCCATCT
Source organism: uncultured Alphaproteobacteria bacterium (assembly GCA_963923875.1). GTDB lineage: Bacteria > Pseudomonadota > Alphaproteobacteria > Reyranellales > Reyranellaceae > Reyranella. The sequence continues at coordinate 113 of CAWUOG010000187.1, read as the reverse complement.
CGGGCTTGCCGATCAGGCGGCACAGGATCGGGAAGTGCGTGTCGGCATGGGCGGCGATGGTCACGAAGCCGTCCTTGGCCGGGAACATGCCGAACGGGCAGAGCAGGGGATGG
>CAWUOG010000186.1:0-6115 GCA_963923875.1 uncultured Alphaproteobacteria bacterium | reverse complement strand
CCAATTGCCCCAAGGGCAACGATGCGTCGATGGTGCCGCTTACCGACGAGTAGCCGGCGGCGCCTATCGGGCGCGCTTTTCGACCGCCGCGCGCCTCAGGCGTGCCTTTCAACCATCGACCAGCCGAGTTCGGCCAGGACGCGGGCTCGATCGCCGTAGTTCTTGGCTGTCTCCGACGAGGCATTGCCGTCGAGGCCGCGCTTGTAGACGCCCTGCACGATGGCGGCGAGGCGGAATAGCGAGAAGGCGAGGTAGAAGTTCCAATGCTCGATCCCGGCGCGGCCGGTGCGTCGGGCATAGGCTGCCAGATATTCCTGCTCGGACGGGATGCCGAACGCCTTGAGGTCCATATCGGCGTAGCCGCCCGAGGCACCGAAGCCCTCGCCGAAATGGTACATCATGCAGTTGTAGCCGAGGTCGGCCAGCGGATGGCCGAGCGTGCTGAGCTCCCAGTCGAGCACCGCGATGATGCGCGGCTCCGTCGGGTGCACGATCGTGTTGCCCAGCCGATAATCGCCGTGGTTGATGCGCGTCTCATCGCCCGGGGGGATGTTGGCCGGCAGCCACCGCTTCAGGTTTTCCATCGCCGGCAGGTCGTGCGTGCGGGACAGGTCGTACTGGCTCGACCAGCGGGCAACCTGGCGCTGGATGTACTGGCCTTCGCGGCCGTAGTCCCCGAGCCCGATCTTTCGGTAGTCGACATTGTGCAAGCGAGCCAGCACGTCGTTCATCGAATCGAAGATCTTGCCGCGGTCCGCAGGCGACACGCCCTGCATCCTGTGGTCGGCGAAGATGCGGCCGGGCAGGAATTCCATGATGTAGAAGGCGGTGCCGATGACGCCGTCGTCCTGGCACAGCGCATAGGGCCGAGGTACCGGCACGTCGCTGTGATCGGCCAGTGCCTTGATCACGCGATACTCGCGGTCGACCTGGTGGGCGGACGGCAGGAGCTTGCCCGGCGGCTTCTTGCGCAGCACGTACATTCGGCCGCCGCCGTCAGTCAGATGAAAGGTCGGATTGCTCTGCCCGCCCTCGAACTGGAGGATTTTCAGCGGAGCGCGGAAGCCCTCGACATTGGCCTTCATGTAGTCGGCCAGTCGAGCCTGGTCGAAGACGTGGGCTTCGCGAACGGGAGTGAGGTTTGCGGGCAATTCGGACATTGGCGTGGCGGTGTTGTGTCGTTTACAGGACGTGCGGTTTTAGCCTCTCCGCGCGACTTTTTCGAGGGATGACTCTGAAAAGTCCGGCGTAGCGATTTGCATGACGGCGTCCGTGCCGTCGACAACGCCCAGAGGTGACGATGTCCAAACTACGCCTGATCCCCTTTGCCGTGATGACGGTGGGCACCATGCTCGCCGGCGGCGGCGCCTTCGCGCAATCGATGTACGACATCGACCGGCGACAGGACTACCAGCAGAGCCGCATCGAACAGGGTGTTCGGGACGGCCAGATTACCCGCAGCGAGCAGCACCGGCTGGAGCAGGGTGAGCGCGCCATCGATCGAGCCCAGGCCCGCGCGATGGCGGACGGCCACGTTTCGCCCGGCGAGCGGCAGCGTCTCGACCGCATGGTCGATCGCGAAAGCCGTCAGATCTATCAGCAGAGCCACGATCGCCAGCAGGCATGGGATCGCGGTCAGAACTGGGGCCGCACCGACGGCCGCGGACAGGGCTGGAATCACGGAGATCGCGATGGCGGGAACCATCGAGATGCCGATCGCCGCGATTGGGGCCGCGATCACAACGACGGCAGCTGGAACCAGGGCCGTGACCACAATGGCTGGGATCGCGACCGCAGCGCCTCGAGCGGCCACTCCCAGGGCGGCTGGCAAGGCAATTGGGGTGGCCAGCACAACGGATCGCCCGGCGCCGGCACGACTACGACATCCGGCACGTCGGCCTCGCATCAGTGGGGCAACCACGGCGGCGCTTCGGGCGGCGGCGTGACCACCACCGGCGGCACGTCGCAGACGCCGCCATCCGGCACCACGACCCGTTCGGGCGGCAATCGCTCCTGGGGAGGCAACTCGGGCGGCACGACGACCACCAGCGCTTCGTCGTGGGCCGGTCGCCAGACCTTCACCGCGCAGGCTCCCAGCAGTGGACAGAGCCGCAGCTTCGGCGGCGGCGGGCGTCAGCGGTAGAAGCACGTGAACGGACGCCGGCGGCCGTACTGGCTGCCGGCCAGTCCTCCAGAAAATCCCGTGCGTCAGTTGATCTGGCGCTGGCGGTCGCCCCAGTAGGTCTTGCGCAGTTCGCGCTTCAGGATCTTGCCGGTCGGATTGCGCGGCAGGGCATCGATGAAGTCGACCGACTTGGGCAGCTTGTAGCCGGCGATGCGCTCGCGCGCCCAATTGATCAGCTCGGCCGGCGAGGTTTCTGCGCCGGGCTTCCTCACGACGACGGCCTTCACGGCTTCGCCCCAGCGTTCGTCTGGCACCCCGATCACCGCAACGTCCGCGACCGAGGGATGCCCGAACAACGCGCTCTCGACTTCGGCGGGATAAATGTTCTCGCCGCCGGACACGATCATGTCCTTCACGCGGTCGTAGATGTAGAGGTAGCCCTTGTCATCGAGATAGCCCGCGTCGCCGGTGAAGAACCAGTCGCCCTGCACGGCGCGTGCCGTGGCCTCGGGCAGGCGCCAGTAGCCGCCCATGATCTGAGGCGAACGTACGGCGATCTCGCCAACCTGGTTGGCCGGCATGTCCATTCCGTCTTCCCCGACGATTCGCAACTCGACGCCCTCCTGGGCGTAGCCGCAGGACAGCAGCTTTTTCGAGTCGTTGGGATCGTGATCGGCCGGTGGCAGCAGGGTGATCGCACCGGTCGTCTCGGTAAGGCCGTAGACCTGCTGGAAGCCGCAGGGAAACACCCCCATCGCCTGCTTGAGCAACTCCGCCGGGATCGGCGCTGCGCCGTAGACGATCAGGCGCAGACTGGAGAGATCGGTCTCGCGGATCTCGGGGGCCTGAAGCAGGAACAGGATCATGGCTGGGACCAGCAGCATGACCTGCACGTGCTCGCGATGGATGGTCTCGAGGATCTGTGCCGGGACGAACTCGCGCACGACGTGGTTCGCGGCCCCCGAGAAGAGGCCTGCGATGCCCCAGCCGGCACCGCCGATGTGGAACATCGGCAGGCAGACGAGATTGGGCACGCCGGGGCCGAGCAGCCAGCTTCGGGTCCACAGCGGCAGCATCCAGGCGAAATTGCCGTTGGTCAGCTCGGCTCCCTTGGGCAGGCCGGTCGTGCCGCTGGTGTAGAACTGCACTGCGGTGTCGGCGGGCTTCACCGGCAGCAGCGGATCGCGATCGGAGTGCCGGTCGCGCCACACCGTAAAGGCTTCCCAATCGGCGTGACGACCGCCGAGGCTCACGATCTTGCGCACCCTGGTGAAGCGATTGCGGATCGACTCGATCACCGGAAAATACTCCTCGCCGACGAACAGGATCTCGGCTTCGGCATCGTTCACGATATGCAGAATCTCGGGTGCGGCGAGGCGCCAGTTCACCGACACCATCACCGCGCCGGCCTTGGCCACCCCGAACAGCAATTCGAAGAAGGAGTCGCTGCTCTTGTCGAGGTGGGCGACCCGGACCTGCGGCCGGATGCCCTCTGCAATCAGGCCGTTGGCGACCCTGCTCGCCAGCCGGTCGAGCAGGCCGTAGCTCGTGACGCGTCCCTGATAAACCATGGCGGTCGCATCGGGGCGTTCGTGCGCATGGCGGCGCACGATGTCTGCGAGGCCGGCAATCTTCATTGTCATTGGGCGTCTTCCTCCGCTCGGCGTCGTAGGGAGTGCGATGAATTCGGAGTGATTTCAAGAGCTTGATCGCCTAGTCTGTGGCTCGCAGAAAGGCAGAGAGATGGGCAAGCGTATTCTGGTCACCGGCGGTGCGGGCTTCCTGGGGTCGCATCTTTGCGAACGGCTTCTGGACGCAGGCCACGACGTGCTCTGCGTCGACAACTATTTCACCGGCACCAAGGACAACATCGCAAAGTGCCTGGACAACAAGCACTTCGAATTGATGCGTCACGATGTGACGTTCCCGCTCTATGTCGAGGTCGACGAGATCTACAACCTCGCCTGTCCCGCCTCGCCGATCCACTACCAGCACGATCCGGTGCAGACGACCAAGACCAGCGTGCACGGTGCGATCAACATGCTCGGGCTGGCCAAGCGCGTGCGCGCCAAGATTTTCCAATCGTCGACCAGCGAGGTCTATGGCGATCCGACCGTCCATCCGCAGGTCGAGAGCTATCGCGGCAACGTCAATCCGCTGGGACCGCGCGCCTGCTACGACGAGGGCAAGCGCTGCGCGGAGACTTTGTTCTTCGACTATCACCGCCAGCACAAGCTGCGCATCAAGGTGGCGCGGATCTTCAACACCTACGGCCCGCGCATGCATCCCAACGACGGGCGCGTGGTCTCGAACTTCGCCGTTCAGGCGCTCAAGGGCGAGGACATCACGCTCTATGGCGATGGCCTGCAGACGCGGTCGTTCTGCTATGTCGACGATCAGATCAACGGCTGGCTGCGCCTGATGGATCACACGCCGGACGAATTCACCGGTCCGGTCAATATCGGCAACCCGGTCGAGATCACGGTCAAGGAGCTGGCCGAGAGGATCGTCAAGATCGTGAACGGCAAGTCGAAGATCGTGCATGCGCGACCGCTGCCGGTCGACGATCCGCTGCAGCGTTGCCCCGACATCACGCTGGCGCGCAAGGAGCTGAAGTGGGAGCCCAAGGTGCAGCTCGACGAAGGGCTCGCCAAGACGGTTCGGTATTTCGACGCTTTGTTGAAGAGCAACAAGGAAGTCAGCCGCGTCGGACGCTGAGTGGCAGGGAAGGCAAAGAAAAAGGGGGCCGTTCGGCCCCCTTATCGTTTGTATCGCCCCCCTGCGGGTCGACGGATGTCAGGACTACTGGGCGGCGAGCGCCTGCTTCGGCAGGGCGTTGACGACCGACGCCTTGCCGGAAGTCATCTCGTCGTAGATCCACTTGTAGGTCTTCTCCATGCCGTCCTCGAGACGGATGGAGGGCGCCCAGTTCATGAGCTTCTTGATCAGCGTGTTGTCGCTGTTGCGGCCGCGCACGCCCTTGGGGGCGTCGAGCTTGTAGGAGCGCTTCAGCTTCACGCCGGCGATCTTCTCGACGATGTCGACCAGGCGGTTGATCGAGACCAGTTCGTCCGAACCGATGTTCAGCGGCTCGATGATGTCGCTCTCGGCGAGCTTGATCGTGCCCTCGGTGCAGTCGTCGATGTACATGAACGAACGGGTCTGCTCACCGTCGCCCCAGATCTCGATCTCGTGCTTGCCGGAGAGCTTGGCGGCGATGACCTTGCGGCAGATCGCGGCCGGGGCCTTCTCGCGGCCGCCGTCATAGGTGCCGTCCGGACCGTAGACGTTGTGATAGCGGGCGACACGGGTCGCGATGCCGTAATCCTCGCGATAGTGGCGGGCCATGCGCTCGCTGAACAGCTTCTCCCAGCCATAGCCGTCTTCCGGCAGGGCGGGGTAGGCGTCTTCTTCCTTGAGGGCCGTGACGTTGGCGTCGGTCTGCTTGTCGCCGTTGTAGACGCAGGCGGACGACGAATAAAAGAAGCGTTCGGTGCCGGCTTCCTTGGCGGCGACCAGCATGTGCGTGCTGATCAGCACCGACAGCATGCACTCGGCCTTGTGGGTCTCGATGAAGCCCATGCCGCCCATGTCGGCGGCGAGGTTGTAGATCATCTTCGCGCCCTTGGCGGCGGCGCGGCAGGGTTCGAGCAGGGCGAGATCGCCGACCTGGTTCTCGACGCCAGGATGCTTCTGGTACCACTCGTTCAGCGGCTTGACGTCGACCGCCCGGATCTTGGTGTGGCCACGCTTCTGCAGAACCTTGACCAGATGACCGCCGATGAAACCACCGGCGCCCGTGACGACGACGAGATCATTCTTGGACATTAACGACCTTTCACTAAGCCAAGGGCTTTTAGACGATTTATCAACGGCTTGCGAGGCAGAGCCGGACTGCCTGGATGTCGGCGGTTCGTTTGCGCGTCTGGCGCTTCGCCGTCAAGTCTCCGCGCGCCGCATTAATTGCCGTTTCAGCCTGTGGGAAATTGG
>CAWUOG010000185.1:0-6126 GCA_963923875.1 uncultured Alphaproteobacteria bacterium | reverse complement strand
GCCGCCCTCAGCAGGCCCTGCGTCGCGCCGATCTCGGCGGTCGCGGCGGCGACCGTGTCGGCGGTCGCGCGCCGGTCGGCGAACAGCGCATCGAGGGCCGTCTCCTCGGCGACCAGCCGCTCGCCGAGCGGCATGGCCTCCGCCTTCATGGCCTCGTACAGGCGTGTCATCTCCGCCTTCTGCGCGGCGCTAAGTCCCAGCGGGCCGGCCAGTTCCAGGACGTGGACCGGGCCGGGATATCCGTTCAACTCCGCCGGCAGGGCCAAGCCCATGCCGCGACCGGCCTTGAGGTCGGCAATCTGCTGCGCCGACAGCGCCTTGATCGGCCGAGTCTCGAGGCCGGCATAGGGCTGCGGCGTCTGGGCCACAACGAGCAGTGGGAACAGGGCGATGGCCGCCGCGGCCGTGACGAGGATCCTGCGCATCCCCGAAGTATACACGCTCAGGCGCGGCGATCTCCCTCCAGCTCGCGCGGGCGGATCCAGAGGAAGGCCACGAGCGCCAGCACCATCAGGGCCGCGACGGTGGCCCAGGCGAGCCCCCAGGCGCGTGGCGACATGCCGCCCGACAGGTCGAGTACCCAGCCGACGGCGAGCGGACCGACGAAGCCGCCGCCATATCCCAGCATCGAATGCACCGCGAGGGTGGCGCCGCGGCGCGCCGGATCGGCGGCGCCCGCCGCCCCTGCGGTCAGCGACGAGGAGTCGAGCCAGATCACCATGCCGTAGAACACGAGCAGCCCGACCGCGATCCAGTAACCCATCGAGCCGAGGAAGCCGATCGAGCCGCCGATCGCGATCGACAGCACCATCGCGGTTGCGACCAGCCGGCGCCGTCCGTAGCGGATCGAGGCCTCGTTGCCGAGCACGCTCACCGCCGTGCCGAGCAGGCCGAGCGCGGTGACGACCAGCGCGGGCGAAAAGAGATTGCCACTGGCGCCGGTCGCCGCCGCAACCCAGACCAGGAACGCCACGCCCCAGCCGCGCAGCGCGTTCATCTCGAGCGTGTGCACGCAGTAGGCCAGCGAGTAGGCGAAGGCCGATCGGTTGCGCAGGACCGGCCGGAAGTCGAACAGCGCAGCGAGGCCCTGGGCCTGTGCTCCAGGCTTAGGCGCCGGAGGCTGCCGGGCCGGCACGAACAACGCCACGGTGAGCCAGGCGATCGCGGCAGTCACACCGGCGCTGGCGAAGGCCAGACGCCAACCGAACTCGTGCGCCAGCACGTCGCCCAGCAGATAGGAGGCGGCCCCCGAAATGCCGATGCTCGCGGCATGTCCGGTGACGGCGCGCGACATCATCTTGGCGTCGACCTGGTCGGCGAGCAGCTTCAGCCCGGTCATGTAGGTGCCGGCCCAGCCAAGCCCCGCCAGGCCGCGCAGCGCCAGCGCCGACCAGAAGCCGTCGGCGAACAGGCCGAAGGCGAAGTGCGCCAGGGTCGTGGCGCCGACGCCGAACAGATAGACGCGCTTGGCGTCGATCCGGTCGGTGAGCGTCACCAGCACCGGCACCGAGATCATGTAGGTCGCGTAGAACGACGAGGTGATCCAGCCCGCCTCGCTGTTGTTGAGCGACCACAGCTTCATCATGTCGGGCAACAGCACCGGCCAGTACCCGGCGCCGAGCTGCACGAACACCTGCGCACCGCAAACGATGGCGACGAGACGGCCAGCGCGGATCGCCATCAGGGATCGCGCCCGGCCGGAGCCGCATCGCCGAGGCGGGCCCGTTCGCGGGTGCCCTCGTACCAGCGCGACATCAGCTCGATCGCGATCCAGGTCAGGATCGACGAGCCGAGCAACGCGTAGATCGCGCGATGCCAGCCGATCTGGTCGACGATCAGTGCGAACAGGGCCGGCGAGAAGGCATTGACGAACAGAATGGGCGTGGCGATCAGGCCGAGGACGGCGCCGTAGCCTTTGGTCCCGAACAGCGCCAGCGGCAGCGCGCCCCGCACGATGGTGATGACGCCTTGCGAGGCGCCCAGCAGCACGGTGAATACGATGAGCTGCACCAGGCTGCCCTGCGCCAGCATCAGCAGGATCAACGCGGCCGGCAGCACGCCGATGGCGATGCGAGCCACGGTCATCGCCTTGAGGTTCTTGCCGAAGAAAATCTCGACCAGCCGGCCGGCAAACTGTCCGTGTCCCTTCAGCGAAGCGACCCAGACGGCCGCCGCCGCGGCTAGCCCTGCCGATTCAAGCAGCGGCACCAGCTGCAGCGAGACGACGCCGAAAACGAAGCCATTGAGCGACATGATGAGGGCGAAGAGCACGATGCCAACGGTGCGCAGGCGGCCTTCGAGAACCGGGCCGTCCGGCGACGCCGCCGCCGACGCAGGCCTATCGGCAGGAATCGCCGGCTCGCGACGCGACAGGCCGATCCAGTTGAGAGGCAGGCAGATCACGAGGTTGATTGCCGCGAAAATGACGAGAGCCTCGCGCCAGCCATAGGCTGCATTGAGATAGTGGCCGATCACCCAGAAGATCGTCGAGGCATAGGCGCCGTAAAGCGTCAGATAGGAAATCGCGAGACGGCCGCGCGAGGGCACCACCTGTACAAGCGCAGCGAAGGCGGCGTCGTAGAGCGCGCAACGCATGCCGACACCGATCACCGCCCAGGCTGCGAAGTAGGCGGTCTGCTCACGCACCAGCGACAACCCGAGCAGTCCGGCGGAGATGACGATCGTGCCGATCGACATGACCCAGCGCGCGCCGATGCGGTCGATCAGCTGACCGACCCAAGTCGAGAGGAACCCCATGATCAGCAGCGCGATCGAAAAGCCGAGGAATACCGTGCTCACCGCCCAGCCGGTTTCGGCGACGATCGGCTTGGCGAGAACGCCAAGACAGTAGTAGCTCGTTCCCCACGCCGTTATCTGGGTCAGCCCAAGCGCGTTGACCGAGACGACGAACGGATCGCGCCACAGCCGACGCGATCCGCCTTGTTCAATATCGGGCATCATTCTCCATTCGGCCCAAGGGCCACGCCACCGAGCTTATCACCCGCAGCCGCAGCCTTTCTTGCCTTCTTCCTTGGCCTTCACGTCGGCGACGCAGCAGCCCGCCGGCTCCGCCTTCGCATCGACGGGAGCCGGTGCCGGTCCGCCACAGCAGCCTGCGGCTTCGCCCGGCGCCGTGAAATCGCCGGTCGCGGTGATCGCGCCGCCGGTCGCCGGGCCAGAGCAGACGCCGGTTTCGGGCAGCACCAGCTCGACGCGCCCCGCGGCTTCCTTGTCGCCGGCGATGTCGGCCACGATCGAGCGCACCTGCTCGTAGCCGGTCAGCATCAGGAAGGTTGGCGCGCGACCGTAGCTCTTCATGCCGGCCATGTAGAAGCCGGGCTCGGGATGGCTGAGCTCGCGCGCGCCGTGTGGCCGCACCGTGCCGCAGCTGTGCAGGTTGGGATCGATCAGCGGCGCGAGCGCCGGCGGCGCCTCGACCGCCGGATCGACCGCGATCCGCACCTCGCGCAGGAAGGAGAAGTCGGGGCGGAAGCCGGTCGACACGACCAGCTCGTCGACTGCGACCGCGCGGCAGCAACCCGCGGCGCCGGTGGCGACACGCAGGCGGCCGTCCTCCTCGCCGATATGGCCGACCCGAAAGCCGGTTTCGACCCGGATCTTGCCGCTCGCCACCAGCGCGGCAAAGGCCTGGCCCAGCGCGCCGCGGGCGGCGAGCTTGTCGTTGGCGCCTCCGCCGAACGCCTTCTCGGGCGCTGTGCCGCGCAGCAGCCAGATCACCATCGTGTCGGGCGCCTCGTCCTTGAGCCGCGCCAGGTCGATCAGGGTACCGACCGCCGAATGGCCGGCGCCCAGCACGCCCACGATCTTGCCGGCGTAGCGCTTGCGCTCGCGGCCCAGCACGTCGGGCATGCCGTAGACGATGTGTGCGGCCCGCTCCTCCTCGCCGATTGCCGGCAGACCGTCATTCCCGGCCGGATTGGGCGAGAACCAGGTGCCGCTGGCATCGATCACCGCATCCGCCTTGAGCTGTTCGAGCCCCTTCCCGTTGCGGTAGCGCACCGTGAACGGCTCGAAGGCGCGGCCGTTGCTCTTCATCTTGTCGAAGCCCGAGCGTGCGACGGCCGTGACGCGGGCATTGAGCTTGATGCCATCCTTGAGCGCGGTGCGCGTCGCCAGTGGCTCGAGATACTGCGCCACCAGTTCGCCGCCGGTCGGATACTCGCTGGCGGCGGGGGCGTTCCAGCCGACCTTCTTCAGCAGCCGCTCCGCCGCCTTGTCGATGTTGTACTCCCACGGCGAGAACATGCGCACGTGGCTCCATTGGCGCACGGCATGCGCGGCCTCCGGCCCGGCTTCCAGCACGATCGGCTCCAGGCCGCGTTCGAGCGCGTGCGCGGCGGCGGCGAGGCCCACCGGACCGGCCCCGAGGCTGGCGACTGTCTTCTGCCTGCTGATCGAGTCGGGCATGGTGTTCCCCTCTTCTCCCATCTTTCCAGAATGATCGAAATATTCGCGCAAATTTTTTTAGGCGACCTTCGGAAGTTTGATAATGCCGGCCGGCGAGCAGGTCCCCTCGGCGCAGCATTCCTCGACCATGTATTCGAGCAGGCCACGCATGATCTCGTAGTTGGCGTGGCAGATCAGGGTCGTGCCCTCGCGAGTCTGGGTGACCAGTCCGACCCCGATCAGGGTCTTGAGGTGATGCGAGAGCGTCGACGCCGCGACGTCGAGCCGTTCCTGAAGACGACCGACCGGCGAGCCTTCCCGACCGGCGCGCACCAGGGTGCGGTAGATCTTCAGGCGGGTCGGGTTGCCCAGCGCCTCGAGGCGCGCAGCGGCATCGTCGAGCTTCATGCGGGCCAATGTAGGACCTCGCCGGGGAGAGTCAACGGTATTTCTAGAATTTTAGAAATAAAGATTGCCTACCCGGCAGGCCGCGACGCCGGCCTCTCGGTGTGGCTCGGCAGCAGGAACGTGATCGCCCAGCAGGCGATCAGCATCGCGGCCGAGCCGAGCAGACAGCCGGTCATGCCGGCCGCCTGGTAGAGCGCGCCCGACAACAGGATGCCGATCAACCGGCCGGCGGCGTTGGCGGCATAGTAGAAGCCGACATCCTCGGCCGCCTTCTCCGAGCCGGCATAGGCCAGGATCAGGTAGGAGTGGAGCGACGAATTGACCGCGAACGGCAGGCCGAACAGCGCCAATCCGCTCACCACGACGAGATCGGGGCGCCACAGGCCGGGCTGATGCAACAGCACCGCGAGCGCGACCGGCACCGCAGCCAGCAGTCCGGCCCAAAGCCGTGCATTGGGCACCTCGCGGCTGAGACCGTCGGCGCTGCGGCGGACCAGCCCGGGTGCGGCCGCCTGTACGGCGCCGTAGGCGATCGTCCAGGCCGCGAGAAAGGCACCGACTTCGAGGAAGCGCCAGCCGGCGGCATAGAGGAAGACCGGAAGGCCAACCACGAACCAGACGTCTCGCGCGCCGAACAGGAAGATGCGCGCCGCGGCGAGCAGGTTGACGCCGCGTGCCTTGGCGAAGAACTCGCGCAGGCTCTTCGATGCCCTGGCCTTGCCGAGCTGGCGCGGCAGGGAAACCAGACCGGCGACCAGGATCGCGGCGATGACCGCGGCCATCAGCCAGAGAGCCGGCTCGAACCCCGCGAGATCGAGCAACAGGCCGCCGACGAAGAAGCCGAGGCCCTTCATCGCATTCTTCGAGCCGGTGAAGAACGCCACCCACTTGAAAAGCTGGCCCGCCCCGTCGGCCGAGGTCGCCTTGATCGCCGACTTGGAGGCGGTCTTGGTAAAATCCTTGGCGAGGCCCGCGATGCCCTGCGAGACCACCACCCAGGCAACCGACGCCGCGACCGTCCAGGACGGATCGAGTGCCGACAGCATCAGCAGACCGGCGATCTGCAGCAGCTGTCCCGCCGCCAGCATGCGCGGGATGCCGAAGCGCACCGCCAGCCAGCCGCCGGCGAGATTGGCGACGATGCCGGCGAACTCGTAGAGCAGGAACAGGAAGGCGAGCGTGAACGGCGAATAGCCGAGCTTGAAGAAGTGCAGCAGCACGACCATGCGCAGCGCGCCGTCGACCAGGGTGAAGCCCCAGTACGAAGCGGTGACGATCAGGTAGTCGCGTGCGGCCGGCGCCATCAGGCCT
>CAWUOG010000184.1:0-6135 GCA_963923875.1 uncultured Alphaproteobacteria bacterium | reverse complement strand
CACCAGCGGCACCACGCCGAGGATGAAGGCGAACGACGTCATCAGGATCGGACGGAAGCGGGTGACCGCCGCGCCGATCGCCGACTCCACGATACCCTTGCCGTGCAGCAGCCGCTCCTCGCGCGCCACCTCGACGATCAGGATGGCGTTCTTGGCGCTCAGCGCCACCAGCAGCATGATGCCGATCTGGGTGTAGAGGTTGTTCGGCAGGCCGACGGCCGAGAGCGCGATCGCCGGCCCGGTGAGCGACAGCGGCACCGCCAGGATGACGCTGAGCGGCGCGATCCAGCTCTCGTACTGGCCAGCGAGGCAGAGGTACACCAGCGTCACGCCGAGCGCGAAGATGTAGATGATCAGGTTGCCGGCGACCTTCTCCTGATAGGACATCGCGGTCCATTCGTACGTGGTGCCCGGCGGCAGGGCCACGGCCCCGATCTGCTCCATCAGGTCGAGCGCCTCGCCGCTCGAGAAGCCCGGCGACGGCGTGCCCACGATCGAGGTCGCGGGGTAGAGGTTGTAGAGCTGGACGATCGGTGCGCCCTGCGCCGGCTTGAGCGTCGCCAGCGCGCCAATCGGCACCATCTTGTTGTCCGAGCTGCGGACGTAGAGCTTCAGGATCTCGTCGGGCCGGGCGCGATATTGCGAATCGGCCTGCACGTAGACCTGAAGGCTCTGGCCGAACTTGTTGAAGCGATTGACGTAGGTCGACCCGACATAGGACGACAGCGTCTCGAACACGTCGCCGACCTGGACCTTCAGCGCTTCCGCCTTGGTGCGGTCGACCTCGACGGCGATGTGCGGCATGCTCGCCCGGAACGTCGTGACCGGATTGGTGATCGAGCTCTGGGTCTTCGCCATCGCGACGACCGCGTCGGTCGCCGTCTGCAGCTTGTTGAGATCGAAGCTGCCGTCGCGCTGCTCGATCTGCATCTGGAAGCCCGAGGCGTTGCCGATGCCCTGGATGGGCGGCGGTGCCACGACGAAGGCGGTGCCGTCCTGCATTTCCCTGAAGCCGGTCGCCATGATGTGCAGCGCGATCGAACGCACATCCTGTCCCTTGTTCTTGCCGCGCTTGTCCCAGTCGTCGAGGATGACGAAGCCCGTGCCGGCGCTGGCCAGTGCCGTCATGTTGTCGAGGATCGACAGGCCCGAGATCTGCACCACCTGCTTCACGCCCGGAGTCGCGCGGGCGATATCAGACATCTTCTGGAGCGACGCCGTGGTGCGGCCGAGCGAGGCGCCGTCCGGCATCTGCAGGGCGATGATCAGGTAGCCCTGGTCCTCGTTGGGAATGAAGGCGCCGGGCAGGCGCGCCACACCCCAGCCGCCGAGGCCGGCGATGGCGAGGGCCACCAGGACCATGGCGCCGCTGCGCGAGACCATGGCGCCGATCAGCCGGGAATAGGCGCCTTCCATCCGGCCGTAGACGGCGTTGAAGCCGCGGAAGAAGGCATTGCGCTTCTCCGGCGGCACGGCCGGCCTGAGCCACATCGCGCACTGCGTCGGCTTCAGGGTCGCGGCATTGACGGCGCTGATGAAGGCGGTGGCCGCGATCACCAGGGCGAACTGGGCGAACATCTTGCCGGTCAGGCCGGGCACGAAGGCGGCCGGGATGAACACCGACATCAGCACCAGCGTGATGCCGATGACGGGGCCGAACAGCTCGTCCATCGCCTTGATCGCCGCGTCGTGCGAGGACATGCCGCGCTCGATGTGGCGGGCCACGCCTTCGACGATCACGATGGCGTCGTCGACCACGATGCCGATCGCCAGCACGATGCCGAACATGGTGGAGAGGTTGATGGTGAAGCCGAGCGCCGCCATGGCGGCAAAGGCGCCGATGATCGTCACCGGGATGGTCGTGGCGGGAACCAGCATGGCGCGCCAGTCCTGCAGGAAGATCACGATCACGATCAGCACCAGGAGCCCGGCCTCGAGCAGGGTCATGAAGACTTCCTGGATCGAGGCATGGACGAACATGGTGGTGTTGAACGGCACGCTGTAGTCGAGGCCGGGCGGGAAGGCCTTCTTCAGCTCCTGCATCTTCTTCTCGACCAGCGTCGCGACGCTCAGCGCATTGGCCTCGGGCAGCTGATAGATCGCGATGCTGCCGGCCGGCTTGCCGTCGAGGCGCGAGTCCTGGGTGTAGGTCTGGGCGCCCATCTCGATCCGGGCGACGTCCTTCATGCGCAGGATCCGGCCGCCGTCGGCGTTCGATGCCTTGACGACGATCTCGCCGAATTGCTCGGGATTGAGCAGTAGGCCCTCGATGTCGAGCGTGTACTGGAAGTTCTGCCCCTTGTCGGCCGGCGGCATGCCGATCTGGCCCGCCGTCACCGACTGGTTCTGCGACTTGATCGCCAGGATCACGTCGGTCGGCCCGAGCCCGTACGAGTAGAGCTTGTCCGGGTCCATCCAGATGCGCATCGAGTACTTGCCGACGCCGAGCACCGTAACGTTGCCGACGCCCGGCACGCGCGACAACTCGTTGACCAGGTTGATGGTCGCGTAGTTGCTCAGGTAGAGGCCGTCGTAGCGGTCGTCCGGCGAAAACAGCGACACGATCTCCAGAATCGACGTCGACTTCTTCTGGACCGTCAGGCCCTGCGCCTGGACCGCCATCGGGAGCGAGGCGAGGGCGGCGCTCACCTGGTTCTGTACCAGGACCTGCGCGAAGTTGAGGTCGGTGCCGATCTCGAACGTGACGGTGAGGGTGTAGGTGCCGGCGTCGGTGCTGGTCGACTGCATGTAGATCATGCCCTCGACGCCGTTGACCTGCAGTTCGACCGGCAGCGCGACCTCGTTGATGATCGTCATCGCCGAGGCGCCGGGATAGTTGGTCGTTACCTGCACCGTGGGCGGCACGATGTTGGGGTACTGCGCCACCGGCAGGGTGAACAGCGACACGCTGCCGATCAGCACGATGACGATGGCCAGCACGTTGGCCAGCACCGGCCGCTCGATGAAGAACTTGGAGATCATGGACCGGGGCTCCGCCGTCTGGCTGGACGACTAGTTGGACGACGGGGGGACGGCGATGGTCGTCAGCTTGGGAACCACCTTGGCGCCGGGAACCGCCTGGCCGGTGGTGGTGAGCACGATGCGGTCATCGGCATTGAGGCCCTTTTCGATCGCGCGCAACCCGCCGACCAGCAGGATCCCGGCGGTGACGCGGCGCTGCTCGACGACGTTGTCCTTGTTGAGCACCAGCACGTACTTGCCGGACTGGTCCTCACCCACCACGCGGTCGGGAATGGTCAGCGTGTCGGCGGACGTGTCTGCGGTCGGCACGCGCACGCGGACGAAGAAACCGGGCAGGAGGGCGCGCGTCGGATTCTTGAACAGGCCGCGGACCAGGATCGTGCCGGTCTGCGTATCGATCGTCGGCGAGGCGTAGTTCACGTTGCCCTTGTGCGGGAAACCCTCCTCGTTCATCAGCCCGATCTCGATCGGGATCTGGGCGAGCTGCTCGGGCGTCAGCGGCTTGCCTCTGCCGACCGTGCCCCTGATCTTCAGGACTTCCTGCTCGCTGAGATTGAACGTGACATAGATCGGGTCGAGCTGGACGACGGTTGCGAGCTTGGTCGGGGTCGAACTGCCGACCAGCTCACCGACCGAGACCAGGTGGGTGGTCGCGATGCCGTCGAACGGCGCCTGTACCTTGGTATAGCCGAGGTTGGCCTGGGCGATGGCGAGGCTGGCCGTCTGGTTGTCGACATTGGCCGCCGCCGAATCGCGCTTTGCCTTGGCCTGATCGTAGGTGTTCTGCGCGCTGACGTTCTGGCGCAGCAGGGTTTCCTGGCGGGAGAACTCGGCCTGTGCGTTCAAGAGCTGCGCCTTGGCCGATTCGACCTCGGCGACGCCCTGGTTGACCTTCGCCTGGTAGATCGTCGGATCGATCTGGTAGAGCAGGTCATCCTTCTTCACCAGAGAGCCGTCGACGTAGTTCTGGCCGATCAGAAAGCCCTCGACCCGGGCCACCAGATCGACGGTGTTGAAGGCCACCGTATTGCCGGTTTGGACGACGAAGGGAGTGACCGCCTGCTTGAGGGGCACCGCGACGCTGATTTCGGCGGGGGGCGGCGCCACGAGCTTGTTCTCGGGCTTGCAGCCGGCCAGTGAAACCGCCAGCAGCGTGAGAAAAACCGGCGCCGTTACGCGGGTGGTGATCAATGTAGCGCTCCCCAACAGACGGCTAGCGATAGCGCATCCGGGCGGTGAATGCCACACGCCGCGAGGACGCGGAGCGCTTGCATTTGACCCCGCCTGCCGCAGCGAAGATGATACCAGCAGAACGTTTACGACATGCCGCCATTTCTCGCCAAAGTAACGACCGCCCAGGGGCTGGTGAAGCCGCCCATCGTCGCCAATTGCGCCACCGAACAGGAGGCCATGCGCCTCCTGAAGGCCGGCGCCAACGACAGCGACACGATCGAAATCAAGGGGCCGATGCCCCTGACGATGAAAATCGCCTTCGGCAACGTGCCCGAGGGGTCGGCGGTGTTTCGCTACGACTGGATCTGGCCGGCCGACGGCAAGGACCCCAAGCCCTTCTGACGGGGCTGTCCTTCTCTCAAGGCCGGCTTGCTCGAGCGGGAATCGCTGTGGCACCGTCGCTTCGGCCATTTGATCCAACTCGGTTCTACTACAAGGGAGAGCGGAACCCGCTCCGCGCCAGCCTATGAGCATCGACGCCCAGCCGCCCTCGCGCGCCTCCGGCCCGTCCTACGGCTTCTCGATCCGCACCCACCTGTTGCGCCTGATCGCGGCCGTGATCCTGCCGATGCTGGCTCTGGCCGGGGTATTGGCCTGGTACTACGGATCGGCTGCGCGACAGACCATCGAGGCCGAGCGTCTCGACGTCGCCAACAACCTTGCCAACCTGCTCGACCGCGAGATCGGCACCCTGGGCGGCTTCCTCAACGGCCTGTCGATCTCGCCCGGCTTCCGCTCCGGTGAGGCCAGAGTCGTCGAGGTCACTGCGGCGCTGGCGCGCGAGCGCGGCTTCGAGGTGCTGGCGCTGTTCGATCGTACCGGCGCGCCGCAGCTCGTCGTGCCGCCGCAGGCCCGGGACCTCCTGGTCTCCGGCGCCGATGCCGGCGTGCCCGAGGTGATCGGTGGTCGCGCTCTTTATCTTTCGGACCTCAAGGAAGTCGCCGCCGCCAAGCCCGGCCTGTTCTTTATCTCCGTGCCGGTCCTGGTCGACGGCCGTGTCGCCTACGTCCTGAGTGGCGGCGTATCGCCCAAGCGCCTGCAGGCGCTGTTCGCTGAGGCAGGCCTGCGTTCCGGGTGGGGCGGCGGCATCGTCGATCGCTCCGGCATCCTCGTCGCACGCTCTCGCGACGCCAATCTCTATGTCGGCAAGATGGCGCAGCCGCCCTTGGCGGCGGCGGCCAAAGGCGAGGCGCCGTCCGGACTGTTCGACGTGGTCGATCGCGACGGCATCGACGTGCGCAACTCATTTTATCGGTCGCCGCTCAGTGGCTGGACGGCCGGCGTCGCGGTCCCGGCCGCGGTCGTGAACGCCCCAGTGTGGCATACTGTCATGATTCTGATCGTCGCCGCGGTGTTCTTCATCGTAGTCAGTCTGGTGCTGGCGTTGCTGGTGGCGCACCGCATCACCCGGGCCGTACGCCAACTCGGCCAGGCGGTCGTGGCCTTCGCCACCGGCGAGCCGGTTTCGGTGCCGTCGACCACGCTCGCCGAGCTGCGCGATGTGCTGAGCCTGATCGAGGGCACCGCGGCAGTCGGACCCAGCAGGCCCTATCCGCCGAACCGCGGATGAGTTCGGCGTCGAACGAGACCGGGCGCGGCCGGCTCCCTGCCGCGTCGATTGCGTCCGGAATCGTTCGACCGCCTTTCCTGCCGAGATACCTCGCGCCACGCCTGCCGTTCTTCTACGGCTGGGTTGTGCTGGGTTGCCTCTGCCTGTCGGGATTCGCGCGGCAGGGTCCGGCGGTGGCGACGCTCTCGGTATTCATCGTTCCGATGACGGCCGAGTTCGGCTGGTCGCGCGCGGCGATCGCCGGTGCCGTCTCGCTGGGCGGCGTGCTCGCGGCGTTCGCCGCCCCGTTGCTGGGGCCGGTGATGGATCTGTCTCTTATACACATCTCCGAGCCCACGAGACGTAGAGGA
>CAWUOG010000183.1:0-6135 GCA_963923875.1 uncultured Alphaproteobacteria bacterium | reverse complement strand
GGGGCGGATGGCTTGATCTAGCCTTTCTCAGAAGGTTCCTACGCCGCTCCGCCACCCCCGGGCTGCTGGCGCAACCAAGCCAATGCCTTCTCCTTTGTCGGTAGGATCCGGGCGGGCCGCGTCGACGGCGAGATATTGACGAACCTCCGGAAGGCGCCAACCACCACCTCTTCCTTGCCGACCACTGCGAGCGGCCCGCTGTCGAAATTCGCCGTGTAGGCGCTGAGCCGCGCGCCCATGGCCAGAACGTCCTGTTCGTCATAGACAGGCACGAGATGGGTCGCATCGAACAGTTTGGCGTAGCCTAGGGCATTATCGACCACGAGTTGGTCGAAATGTGCTTCCATTTCCTTCAGGGTTACCGGCCCATCGGCAACGACGTGGACGAACTTTCGAGAGTGGAAAATCTCGACATGTAGCGGCATTGCGGCAATTCCGAGAAGTCAGGCATTGCAGTGGTTGTCGGGGAGGGAGTGTTGCTTTTCGAAGGGAACTCTCGGACCTTCATCCTGTCTCACACTTTCACCAATTCACAGCGTGGAAGCTGCGCCAGGGGCCACCGGGTCATGGCGCATTCGCATTGCTGGAATACGCCACATGGTGTGAATCGATACTTTTCATTGCAGCTTCTTTTTCGCAATGAACGGTCGTGAGGATCACTGGAATCGAAGATCGAGCGTGCGCTTGCCGGCGTTTCTGGCCGCCTCAGGGCACAATATCGTCGCCGTGGATTCGAACGGCGTGTAGCTATCAGAGGGATCGAGAAGCCTGGTATTGCAGCTTCGGACCTGTCCGCGAGCGCGAAACGAACCTCTGGAGGCTGTGTAGGTCGTCGAAGGGGGGCCGGCAGGTTCGGCCAGTAGCCGCCACCATAAGGCGCATATCGAAGCCGCTTTGTCCGCGATCGCCGGTGGCGACCTGGAGAAGGCGAGTCTGCCCGTCTTCGTCGCAGCGGCCGCTAGACGCCCGGATCGCGGCCTCTTCAACAATTCCGCCCACGCGTAGAGCCACTGCTTCTTCTGGGCCTCGCTATCGCCAGAGCCGCGCCTACCTGGCAGGCTCTTTCTGCCGCCGATCCGCCGCGACTTCGACGGACCCGCCCAATTGCTTGAGGCCATCGTTGCCGAAACGATCGGCCCCTTCGGATTGGGCCGGAATGACGATCTTCCGGCCCCTCCCGGACATCTAGAAATTCACGTTTGGTGGGCAGACGATGCCCCCTAGATCACGTATTATTGCATTCGCTATTCGGGGGGCCTCCACCATGCGGCGACAGACGATCCTATTTGCAAGCGTGTTGGCGTATCTGGCTGGGGCGATGCCGACACTGTCGGTTGCATGGGCGCAGAGTTCGGGGCCTATCCAGCCTTCCCTGCCGTGGGGCGCCAAGCAGCGGCCCAAGCCCAATCCCAATCCTCAGGATCAGAGCACGTCCGACGACTCCCAGGCCGTGCAGCAAAATAGCGCGATCAAGCCGCTGCAGGGCGAGCCCGAGAAGCCGCTTGGAGAACCGACCAAGCGTTGAAGGACGCGCGGCGGCCTCGCCATCGTCATTCGACCGGATGAACCCGATCAGCTGTCGCGCCTGAGTTCGCTCTCGTGCCAGCGTCGCAGTAACAGATGCGACACCAAGCTCAGCATGAGGAAGATCACGATGCCCGAGGCCGAGACCAGAGCGAGGGCGGCGAACATGCGCGGTACCTTCAGTTCGTAGCCGGCCTCGAGAATCCGGAAGGCAAGACCGGACGCCGTGCCGCCTGTGCCGGCGACGAACTCCGCCACCACTGCGCCGATCAGCGACAATCCCCCGGAGATGCGCAAGCCGGCCAGGAAGTAGGGCAGCGACGCTGGCAGCCGCAGAAAGAGCAGGGTCTGCCAGCGGCTCGCGCCATACAACTTGAACAGATCGAGCAGGTTCCGGTCCGCCGAATTCAAGCCCAGGACGGTATTCGACAGGATCGGGAAGAAGGCAACGATCCAGGCACAAACCAGCAGCGAGAGGGTCGTGTCGTTGACCCAGACGATGATAAGCGGCGCGATCGCCACGATGGGTGTCACTTGCAGCACTACCGCGTAGGGAAGCAGTGAATGCTCGATCCATTTCGACTGGGTGAATAGAATCGCGAGCAGGCAACCCACCACGGTGGCAGCCAGCAACGCCATGACGGTGATCTCCAGTGTCACCCAAAGCGAGATCGAGAGGGAACCCCAATCGGCCACAAGGGTGCGCAGGATCAGCAGGGGCCCAGGCAGGATGTAGGATGGCACGCCGAGGCGTCGCACGGCCACTTCCCATAGCGTCAGGAAGACGACGCCGATCGCCAAGGGTGCGACGACTTTCGGCCAGTTCTTCATGCCGCAACTTGCCCGGCCATCGCCGCCTCGAGCCGCGCTGACACGCTGCGGCAAAGAGCGCCGTATTCCGGTGACGTGCGGAAATTTTGCGGTCGCGGTGCCGTGCTGTCGGTTGTCAGATCGGCGACAATGCGACCCGGGCGGGCCGCCATCACCACGATGCGTTGCGACAGATACGCCGATTCGAACACCGAGTGGGTCACAAAAAGTGCAGTAAAACGCGCGCTCTGCCAGAGTGCCAGAAGATCGTCGTTCAAGCGGTGCCGCGTGATTTCGTCCAGAGCGGCGAAGGGTTCATCCATCAGCAGGATGCTTGGCTTGGTGACCAGCGAGCGGGCGATCGATACACGCATCTTCATGCCGCCCGACAGTTCGCGTGGATAGGCCTTGGCAAAATCAGCCAAGCCTACGCGCTCCAGGGCTGCCATGGCGTGCTGTTCAGACTCGCTGTGCGCCATGCCCTTCAGCTTGAGTGGCAGCACGACATTGGCCAGCGCGCTGGCCCAGGGCATCAGGGTTGCTTCCTGGAAGACAAAGCCGATATCGGGCCGCGTTCCGGGCTTGTGGCCGCGCCATTGGATGGTGCCGCTCGTGGGCGCGGCGAGGCCGGCTATCATGCGCAGCAAGGTGGTCTTGCCGCAGCCTGAGGGCCCCAGAAGGCTGATGAACTGGCCCTGTTCGATTTCGAGATCGACGGCGCTGACGGCATCGGTGCCACCGGCAAAAGTCTTGCTGACACCGTGAAGACGCAGAAGGGAGGTCATGGACGTGGCCGACCCTCACGGAAGCGCGGCAGGATCGAAGCCGGCCGGCGGTTTGGCGCCGAGGCGTTCCTTGAGATGGCGCGACCATGCTGCGCGGGCGATCGCCTGTGCACTGGCCACCACTTCGTCTTCGTCGATGGTCAGAACCTTGCCGTCGCGCATGAGCCAATTGCCATCGACCATCACCGAACGCACGTCGCGTGCCTGGCCGTTATGGACGAAGTCGGAGACCACGCGCAGCACCGGCACCAGGTGCGGCCGCTGCAGGTCGATCATTACCAGATCGGCGCGGTTGCCTTCCTTGAGGAAACCGCCGTCGGTCACGCCAAGCGCCTTGTAGCCGTTGCGCGTCGCCCAGCGCAGGGCATGCTCGGGTGTCGGCTCGCGTCCGTTTTCGCGCCGAATGCGCTCCATGAACAGGCCGGTGCGCATCACCTCGACCATGTCCTCGGCCATGTTGTCGCTGCCCATGGCGATGGTACAGCCATGTTGCTCGAGGTCGTGGATCCGAGGGCTGAGGCCGCGGCGGGCGGCGATGGCGCTGTTGAACGACACAACCGCCTTCGCCTGGCCCAGGATCCTCTCCTCGCGCGGGTCCATGCAACGGCAGTGGGCACAGACCAGTCGCTCGTTGAGATAGCCGAGATCGGCGAGATATTCGGTCGGCAGGCGGTTGCGATGTGCCTGAATGGCCGCCACTTCACCCCAGATCTGGTTGAGATGGATGGTCGCCCAGGTGTCGAGCCGGTCCTGCAGGGCGCGCAGTTCCTTGAGCAGCTCGGGCGAGCACATGTCGGGGGCCCAGGCGGAAACGGCGATACGCATCCGACCATCCGCGGTGTTGTTGTAGCGCGCGAAGGCCTCCTCGATCTTCCTGAGGTGCCGCTGGCCCATCGCGCGGTCGAGTTGATACGGTGCCGGATCACCGATCTCCGTGCCGGTGCGGTCCCAGGCGCGTACGCCGAGCAACCACCGCAGTCCGGTGTCGGCCAGCGCCTCGGCGTAGTCTGGAGTGGAGGCACCGTCCTCGAGGATGAGTGTCGTGCCGCTGCGTAGTGCCTCGAGCGTCCCGAGAAGGGCGAAAACCCGCTGTTCAGAGGGGTTGAGCTTAGGAAGCGGGATAGGTGACAAGCCGCCGGAAAAGGGTGGCGTATGCGGCGGCGAAAGATCCTCGAATACGCCCCGGGCCAACGTCATCGTCAGATGGGTATGGACGTTGGCGAAGCCCGGCATGACGAGTTTGTTCGTGCCGTCGATCCTCTCTGCATAAGGATACTTCGCGAGGATAGTGGCGCTGTCGCCGATCGCCGCAATTCGCCTGCCGTCGATCGCGATCGCCGCCCTGTAGTGAACCGCATCGCGGTCGTCGACAGTAGCGATGGCGGCATTGTGAATGACGGTGACCAAGCTATCTCCCATTATACTTCCGATGGGTATCTGAGAACGGCGCGACGCGGTGTGCAACAACTAGCTGGAAGTAGGGTCGCACATGGGGTGCGTTGGCTGGTGGGTTCGGCGGGCCTGTTGTTGGTCGCCATTGCCGGAGCGGCGTGGTGGATGCAGTCCACGGATGAGCTGAACTGGCAGGGTCCACGCCGCGATTATTTTTTATATCTGGCGGCACTTTGCGCGGTTGCCATTCTGCTGCGGCGTTGGCCTCGTATTTCCGTGTGCCTGCTTGCCTTGGCGCTGGTCGAATATTGCTGGGGGATGGGATCCTTCATCCTCGACACCGGTAATGGCCGGGTGCGGCTTCTGCCTGACAATAGATACACTGGCGGGCGATTTCAGTGGCATCCGCTCCTTCAGGCAGTTCCGGTCCCGGAATTGACGATCGACGATCCGAGAAGTCTGGCGATAAGCCATACCGCGGAGGGCACGCGCGGGCCCGCGCCCCCACCGGGCAGCCTCGACGATCGAATCGTAATCGCTGCTTATGGCGGATCGACGACCTACGACATCGCTGTCGCCGACAATGATACCTGGGTGGCCCGATTGGCAGCAGTGCTGGGCGACCAGAGATACGCCGTGATCAACAATGGGGTGCCGGGCTACTCGACGGTCGAGCACGTCATTCAGACCGCCTTCTATCAGGACAAATTCGGCCGTCGGCCGAATTGCGCGATCTATTACGTTGGCTGGAACGACATTCAGAACGCACACATCGCCGGCCTCGATCCTGGCTTCGCCGACTTCCACATGCCGGGACAGATCGATTGGCTGCAGGTGCGCCGGGTGGGCGGCGGCAATCGCCGGTTCTCGCCGCTGCTCACGGTCATCGAGACTTTCGTCGTGCCTATGGTCGATACGATCCAGTATCGGTCGGACCCGGACAAGCAGAAGGTGGGTAGCGGCGAGGATCCACGCCTCACAGGGATCTTCGAGCGCAATGTCCGGACCATCTCCGCGATCAACCGCGATCGAGGCGTGGCGACGATCTGGGTGGGCCAACTGGTGAATCGTGCGGCGCTGACCGGCGAGGGTCGCTACGGCTGGTTGCCGCTGGTGCGCGACCGGGACATCTGGCCGATGCTCGAGGGGCTGCGCGGCGTGCTGGCCAGGGTGGCGGCCGAGACGGGTGACGAGGTGGTCAACCCGCCCATCGAATCGTTCGGCCCCGCCGATTTCTCAGACAATGGCCATTTCTCGCAACAGGGGGCACGTCGGTTTGCCGATACACTGGTAACCTTGGTGAAGGAGCGTTGCCGCTAGTCCGGGATGAGCCGGAGTTCGCCCACCAAGTCCAATCGGTTGAACTGCTCGAGTGCGTTCGTCCGACGCCGGGAGTGTCCACCTCCGGCCGTCGACCCTAGCCGCCCTTCTTATTGAGGACCGCGAACCGATCCTTGGGGTCCTTTTCCCGCGCCTTGGGCCCGTAGGTGCCGAGCTCCATGCGGTGCGGGATGGTCATCATGTAATTCTTGAACGCGCCTTCCATGGCGGCGCGGAAGCCCTGTGCGTCCAGGGTCTCGTTGACCGAGGCCTTGGCGAACTTGAGCGCGAACGGATCGCGCTC
>CAWUOG010000182.1:0-6167 GCA_963923875.1 uncultured Alphaproteobacteria bacterium | reverse complement strand
GCCTTCACCGCCGGCTCGAAGCGGGCGTCGAAGTCGCGGATCGACTGCTCGACCGTTTCGGCGACTTGCTTGAGCTTGTCCTGGTTGACGATCTTCAGGCCGAACAGGTCCTTCACGTAGAACACGTCGACCGCGCGCTCACCGTAGGTCGTGATGTGCGCCGAGGCGATCTGCAGGCTGCAGCGGGTCAGCGCGCGCGTCACTACGTGCAGGAAGCCCGGCCGGTCGCGGCCATTGACCTCGATCACGGTGAAGGTGTCTGACGCGTTGTTGTCGATCAGCACCCGCGGCTCGACGGTGAACACGCGGTCGCGCTTTGGCCATGACGCCTTCTGGCTGTCGAGCTCGCGCCGCACGTCGAGGCGGTTGCTGAGGGCCAGCTCGACCCTCGCGGCGAGCCGTGCCAGGCGCTGCGGGCCGTCGTAGGGCTTGCCCTCGAGGTCCTGGATCCAGAAGGTGTCGAGCGCCATGCCGCTTGCCAGCGTGAAGATCTTGGCGTCGACGATGTTGGCGCCGCTGATCGCCATGGCGCCGGCCAGGCGGGCGAACAGGCCGTGCGTATCGAGCGTGTAGATCGTCACCTCGGTGACCGAGCGCGTGCTGTCGACCCGGTGCTCGATGGCAAGCGGCTGCTTGTCCTTCTCGGCACGGCGCACCAGTTCGGCCTGGCGCGCGAGCGAATCGGGATCGAACGATAGCCAGTAGGGCGCATAGCCCCGGGCAAAATGCTCTTCTTTCTCGGCCTCGCTCCAGGTCGTGAGCCGCTTTCCGACCTCGGCCTGGATCGCCTTGATGCGCTCGGCGCGGCCGCCCGACAGCGTGCCGCCCGACAGAACCTGCTCGGCGGCGTAATAGAGCTGGCGCAGCAGCGCCGCCTTCCAGCCGTTCCACACGTTGGGACCGACGGCGCGGATGTCGCAGACCGTGAGGATCAGCAGCAGGCGAAGCCGTTCCGGCGACTGCACCAGCTCGGCGAAGCTCTGGATGGTCTTCGGGTCCATCAGGTCGCGCTGAAACGCCGTCGCCGACATGGCGAGGTGATAGCGCACCAGCCAGGAAACGGTTTCGGTCTCGGCCGCGCTCAGACCGAGCCGCGGGCAGAGCTGCAACGCCACGTCGGCGCCCAGTACCGAATGGTCGCCGCCGCGGCCCTTGGCGATGTCGTGCAGCAGTACCGCGAGATAGAGCACCGGCCGCGACAGGATCTTGTGCACCACGTCCGACGACAACGGGTGATCTTCCTTGAAGCCGCCCGCCTCGATCTGCGCCAACAGGCCGATGGCGCGGATGGTGTGCTCGTCGACAGTGTACGTGTGGTACATGTCGTGCTGGGTCTGCGCCACGACGCGCCCGAAGTCCGGCACGAAGCGGCCGAACACGCCCGCCTCGTTGAGACGCCTGAGCGTCGTCTCAGGGTCCTTGCGCGACGTCAGCATCTCCATGAAGAGGCGGTTGGCCTCTGGATCGCTGCGCAGCTTGTCGAGCAGGCGGATATTCTGCGTGACCAGCCGCAACGTCGCGGGATGGATATCGAGGCCGTTTTCCTGGGCGACATGGAACAGCCGCAGGATGGCAACCGGATCCTTCTCGAACATGTCGGCGCCCGGCGCGCCGAGCCGCTCACCGTCGATCTTGAAGCCTTCGAGCTGGCGCGGACGCAGGGTCTGCCACAGGGCCGCGAGCTTGGGCTTGCGACGACGGCTGTCTTCCAGTGCGGCGACGAAGATGCGCGTGAGGTCGCCTACCTGCTTCGCATGCAGGAAGTAGTGCTTCATGAAGCGCTCGACGCCGCGGCTGCCGGGCCGGTCCTGGTAGCTCAGCCGGCTCGCGATCTCGCGCTGCAGGTCGAACGACACGCGGTCATCGGCGCGATTGGTCAGATAGTGGATGTGACAGCGCACCGTCGACAGGAAGCGCTCGGCCCGCTCGAAGTGCCGCGCCTCGCCGGAGGTGAGCACGCCCTTGGCTATCAGCTCGTGGGGCTGGCTGACGCGATAGAGATACTTGGCGATCCAGAACAGCAGGTGCAGGTCGCGCAGCCCGCCCTTGCCTTCCTTGACGTTGGGTTCCACGACATAGCGCGAATCGCCCATGCGCTGGTGCCGCTGATCGCGTTCGGCGAGCTTGGCCTCGACGAAATCGCGACCGTCGCCGGTCAGGAATTTTTGCGCGAACAGCCGGTCGAGCTCGTCGAACAGGTCTTTGTCGCCCCAGATATAGCGCGCCTCCAGCAAGGCGGTGCGGATGGTCTGATCCCGCTCGGCATATCGAATGCTCTCGTCGACGGTACGCGTGGCATGGCCGACCTTCAGGCCGAGATCCCACAGCAGGTAGAGCATGAACTCGACGATCTGCTCGCCGCGCGGCGTCTGCTTGTAGGGCCGTAGGAACAGCAGATCGATGTCCGACAGCGGCGCCAGCTCGCCCCGTCCGTAGCCGCCGGTCGCGACCACGCCCAGGCGTTCAGCGGCGCTGGGATTGGCCGCCGGGTAGGCGTAGCGATCGGCGAAGTCGAACAGCACCCGGATCAGCTGGTCCATGAGGAACGAGGTGGCGACCATCACCGAGATGCCGTCATTCCGAAGCGGCCCCGGATCCTCGAAGCGACGGCGGATCTCTGCCCGTCCGGCCGCCAGGGCGTCACGAAACAGGCCGAGCACCTGGAGACGCGGAATGTCGCCTGCCGGCCGATCCTCGATCAGATGGGCAAGTTTCTCTTCCAGCGCGCGGCGGCGGATGATCGCGCGCCGTTCGTGGATCGAATCGTAGGGCCGGGCCATGAGGTATGATTTTCCGGGCGGGATATTATCGTGAAGCCCGGCGAGGGGCCATGAGGGGTCCAGGAGGAAGACGAAGGTGAGGCGCAGGCTGCTTTTGACAGGAGTCGTGCTGGTTGCCGGACCGGCCTGGGCCCAGGCCGGCCGGCCGCCATCGGCCGCGCCAAATGCCCCTGCGGCATCAGCGGGTATCGACCTCAACAGCGCCAGCCGCGACGAGCTGATGACCTTGGAAGGCATCGGCGAGGTCAAGGCCGACGCGATCATCCGGGGCCGTCCCTTCAAGGCCAAGACCGAGCTGGTCGAGCGTCGCATCGTGCCCGAGGCCCTGTACGACAAGATCAATACCCGCCTGATCGTCCGCCCCCTCCCCGGCACGCCGACCGCGCCCGCCGCCACGCCGACGCCGCGGCGTTGAACGGGAGCGGGCCGATGCAGCGGGAGACGATCTACGCGCTGGGTACGCCGGCACCGTCGCGGTCGGTGCCGGGGGCGGTGTCGGTCATTCGCATTAGCGGGCCGCGGGCGGCGGATGCGCTGGTTTTTCTTACCGAACGCAAGGCGTTCGAGCGCGGCCGCTCCGCACGCGATCCGGCGTTGCCCGCGCCGCGCCGCATGACCGTGCGCACCGTGATCGATCCGGTGAGCGGAGATGCGATCGACCAAGGTCTGGTCGTCTGGTTCGAGGCTCCCAATACCGAGACCGGCGAGACCATGGCCGAGCTGCACCTGCATGGCGGCCGCGCCGTGGCGAATGGCGCCTTGGCGGCACTCGCCAAGCTGGAGTTCTGTCGGATCGCCGAGCCGGGCGAGTTCACCCGCAGGGCCTTCGAGAACAACAAGCTTGGCCTTACCGAGGCCGAGGCCATCGCCGACCTGGTCGCCGCCGAAACCGACCAGCAGCGCCGGTTGGCGTTGCAGCAGATGAAGGGCGCGCTGCATCGCCTCTACGAGGACTGGCGCACGATGGGGCTTCGGGCGCTGGCGCACCTCGAGGCCGCGATCGACTTCCCCGACGAGGACCTGCCGGCCGGCGTGGACGCTGAAGTGACGCGGGAAATCACCCAGCTTCGCGACGAGATTGCGGCGCACCTCGGGGACAGGCGCGGCGAGCGCCTGCGCGACGGCCTGCACATCGCCATCATCGGCCCGCCCAATGCCGGCAAGTCCTCGCTGCTCAATCTGCTGGCGCAGCGCGACGCGGCGATCGTCTCCGATATCGCCGGCACCACGCGCGACGTGATCGAGGTGCATCTCGACCTCGGCGGCTGGCCGGTGGTTCTGGCCGACACCGCGGGGCTGCGCGCCTCGAGCGATGCGATCGAGCAGGAAGGCGTACGCCGCGCCCGAGCGCGTGCCGACGAGGCGGACCTGCGCCTGCTGGTACTCGATGCGACGTCGGACTGGCAGGCCGACAGAGCGATGCTCACCCGGCAGACCGCTCGCTGGGATGCCGAGTACGACATCGTCGTGGTCAACAAGACCGATCTGAAACCGGCGGAAGCCGAAGGGATCGTGCCGTTGTCGGCTACCTCCGGCGCCGGCCTGCCGGAATTGCTGGCCCGCCTCGAACGGTCGGCTGCTGCCCTCATGGCAGAAGGCGGCGCGCCGCCCCTGACCCGCGCCCGCCACCGCGAGGCGCTTCTCGATGCCCATGTAGCGCTCGGCCGCGCTCTCGCCGCTCCCGAAGTGGCGCTTGCTGCCGAGGATCTTCGACTGGCCATGCGTGCGCTTGGCCGCATCACCGGCACGGTGCGGATCGACGAACTGCTGGACGTGATCTTCCGCGACTTCTGTATCGGGAAATAGGCGGGACCGGTCCGCCAGCACACCCAGACAGAGTTCGGCACAGGGAATCGGCGAAGGACGTCATGCTGGCGATCGTGGAAGCGATTCCCGCCCTCTCCAGTTTCGGCCCTTTGATGCGCCGAGCCTTCCAGCAGGTAGACTGCGCGGCATGACGAAAATCCTTTTGACCCGCCACGGCCATGTCGACGGCATCAAACCCAAGCGGTTTCGCGGGCGCGAGGATCTGGCGCTCACGCCCCTTGGTTTGAGGCAGGCGGAGGCGCTGGCGGTGCGCATCGCGCGCGAGGCAAAGCCCGTCGCGATCTACACCAGTGGTCTGCAGCGTTGCGTTGTTACGGGCGATGCGATCACCAGGGCCTGTGGCGTTTCATCGTCGATCCTCGACGGTCTGATGGACCTCGACTACGGGCTTTGGCAGATGCGGGTCCAGGACGAGATCAAGGTCGAACAGCCCGAACTCTTTCATCTCTGGCACGACGCGCCGCAGCTCGTGCGCTTTCCGGGCGGCGAATCGCTGCAGGACCTGGTCGCGCGCAGTTCGGAGGCACTGCGTACGGTACTGGCCCGCCATCCCGGCCAGACGGTCGTCATGGTCGGACACGACAGCGTCAATCGAGCGTTGCTGCTGCAGCTCATCGACCAACCGCTGTCGGCCTACTGGAAAATCGCCCAAGACCCCTGCTGCCTGAACGAGATCGAAATTGACGGTGGCTGGGTCGAGGTGCGGCGCATCAACGACGCTGCCGGGCTACCCCAGAGCTGAACGCTTTCCGGCCGGCCTTGACCTCGGCCGTCCGCTCCCCGATTTAAGGCCCGCCATGCGGGCCTTTTCTTATGACGTGATCGTGGTGGGCGCCGGCCATGCCGGCTGCGAAGCCGCGGCCGCGTCGGCTCGCTTGGGCGCCCGCACCCTGCTGCTGACCCATCGCCTCGATACGATCGGTGAGATGTCCTGCAATCCGGCGATCGGTGGATTGGGCAAGGGCCATCTGGTGCGGGAGATCGATGCCCTCGACGGCGTCATGGGGCGCGCCATCGACCGCGCCGGCATCCAGTTCCGGACGCTCAATCTCTCCAAAGGCCCGGCGGTGCGCGGCCCGCGGGCCCAGGCCGATCGCAGGCTCTATCGTCAGGCCATGCAGGCGATCCTCGCCGAACAGGCAAATCTGGAGCTGCGCGCCGATCCGGTCGCGGACATCCTTCTGGATACACGCGGGGCTTGTATCGGCGTGGTCACCGAGTCGGGCGCCGAAATCGCCGCCGGCAGGGTCGTTCTGACGACCGGCACGTTCCTCCGAGGCCTGATTCACCTGGGTGAAATCAAGATCCCGGCCGGCCGCGCGCGCGGCCAGCGAGCCAATGAGCGAGGGGGTGTTCCTGCCGATCTCGCGTCCGACGCGGTCGAAGCGCCGTCGACCATCCTCGCGCATAAGTTGCGGATGCTCGGCTTCGCATTGGGTCGGCTGAAGACGGGAACGCCGGCGCGCATCGACGGACGCACGATCGATTATGCCGCGCTCGAGCGCCAGGACGGCGACGTGCCGCCCCAGCCATTTTCCTATCTGACCCGCGAGATCACGA
>CAWUOG010000181.1:0-6178 GCA_963923875.1 uncultured Alphaproteobacteria bacterium | reverse complement strand
GCCTGGCTTTCGGCCATGAAGCGGTAGGCGTCGTTGGTTGCAATCACGGGCCGGCCGAACAGGCTGCGGTCGGCGACCCGGAGCAAGGTCTGCTGGAAGGTCGATTGCTTGCCCAGCAGGGGCACGAACTGCTTCGGCATGCTCTCGCGTGACAGCGGCCACAGTCGCTTGCCGGAGCCTCCGACCAGGATGACGGGCGTGATCTGCGACATGCAAGTGGCTTTCGTGGACCGTGAATGCGCTAGTGAGCGGCCGCGGCCGCGTGACGGGCTGCGATATAGCCGAAGGTGAGGGCTGGGCCAATGGTGATACCAGCCCCCGGGTAAGTGCCGCCCATGACGCTCGTCATGTCGTTCCCGGCGGCATAAAGCCCCTCGATCGGCCGACCTTCGCGATCCAGGACGCGGGCGCTGCCGTCCACCCGAAGTCCCAGGAAGGTGCCGATGTCTCCAGGGATCATCTTCATCGCATAGAACGGCGGCTTTGCGAGTGGCGCGAGGCACGGATTGGGCGTGTGGGTCGGATCGCCGTTGAACCGGTGATAGGCGTCCGTGCCCTTGCCAAAATCGGGATCCTCGCCGTGCGCGGCATTGGCGTTGAACCGCGCAATCGTTTCCTCGAGCGTCTTCGATTCAACGCCTATTCTGGCGGCAAGTTCACGCCAACTGTCGGCGCGCAGCAGGTAGCCATTGCGCAGATGCGGCCCCAGCGGCAGCGGCGCCGGGCCGATTGCGCCCATGCCATAGCGGCGGATCGCGCGATGGTCGGTGAGAAGCCAGCTCATCGTCTCGGCTCCACCGCGGCAGGCCTCGACCATCGCCGGGACGAAGTCGTGATAGGAGGCCGATTCGTTGGTGAAGCGCCGGCCTGCTGGATCGATGGCGATGTAACCAGGCTTGCCGCGCTCGTAGAAATGCGGGAAGGGCAGGGTCGATCCGTCGGGTTGCGGCACCAGCGAGACGGGCACCCAGGCTGCTGCGTAGGCGACGTCCTCGGCCAATGCGCCGCCGGCGCTCTCGCCAAGCCGGATGCCGTCGCCACGATTGCCCGGTGGCGGTGCCGAGCGATGGGCGTGGCCAGAGCGCACATGGCCGTAGTAGCGCGCCTTCAACTCGGTGCTGGCGGGAAAGCCGCCGCAGGCCAGCACGACGCCCCGTTCGGCCCGGATCTCCTCGCGTCGGCCATTGCGCTCAATCACGGCGCCGGTGACGCGGCCGCCATTCTGCAGCAATTCGACGACTGGACTCTCCAGCCACAGATCGATGCCACGCTCTTCGGCCGAGAGGGCGAGAGCCGCGATCAGGCCGTTTCCGTTGGTCAGGCGGGTGCCTCGGTCGTGGCCGAGCCGGTCCAAGCCATAACGCACCGTCATGCCGATGACATGCAAAGCCGACTTCAGGGACTTGGTCATGCGGAATACGTGAGGCAAGTCGTTGCGTCCCAGCATCATGCCGCCGAAAGCCATCATGGTACGGATGGGGGGACGAAGCTGGCCGAAGCGCTTGCCAAGGCGGCGCCCGTCGAAGGGCAGCGGCAACAGCGACCTCCCACCCTGGGCAGCCCCAGGCTTAGTCGGATGGTAGTCGGCCCAGATCGGGACGGCTTCGTAGCGCGCATGAGTGTGGGTCTCGATGAACTCGACCGCCGGATTGCAGTTATCGAGGAAGGCATTCGCCAACTCGAGATTGAGACGGTTGCCAGCCTCGTGCTGAAGATAGGTGAGTGCGTCCTGCTTGGAATCTGCGATGCCCAGGGCTCGTCCGTGGCGATTGCCCGGGATCCAGATCACTCCCGCCGAATAGGCGGTGGTGCCGCCGAACATCGCTTCCTTTTCGACCATCAGGACCTTCAGGCCGCAATCGTGCGCATTGAGCGCGGCGGAAAAGCCAGCTGCTCCGGATCCAACCACCAGCAGATCGACTTGAATCATCGGCCGGGCGACCGTCCTTGATTGGCTTCGTTCTCTGCGCGCCGCCGGCGCGCCTCGCGCTCGACCGACTCGACCAGCGAGGGGATATGTGAGGCGACCTCGTAGAAGTCGCTGGCATACAGGACAAGCAAGGTGGTGGGCTGCGTCGTGGCAATTGTGGCGCTGCGCGGCAGACGGTCGAGCAGCGCCATCTCGCCGAAGAACCCGCCTTGCGCCAACTTCACCGACCCATGAGGCAATCGGACCTCGACCTCGCCTTCGGAAATGAAGAACATTGAGTCGCCAGGCTCGCCGCGACGCACGACGACGAAACGAGGAGGATAGTGCCGTACCCGGAGTTTGCCCACGATCTCGGACACCGTGACCGTGCCGAGCTCGTTGAACATCGGCACCTTGGTGACCTGGTCCCAGACTCGGAGATACTCGCGGCGCCGCTCCTCCTCGGAGAAGCCGGTGGCGAGAATGCCTGTCATCAGTGCCAGCACGATGATGCCGCTGACCATGACCACCGATCCGACCATCTTGCCGCCGACGGTCTGCGGCACGACGTCGCCGTATCCGGTCGTGGTGAGCGTGACCACCGCCCACCACAGGGCGGCAGGAATACTGCCGAACAGCTGCTTCTGGACGTTCCGCTCGAGGATATGTGTGGCGGTGCCGGCCGCTATGAGCACGATGACGAAAATGATCAGCACAGAGGCGAGGGTGGCGCGCTCGTTGGAAATGACCCGGGCGAGCGTGCCCATGGCTGGCGCATAAAGTCCGAGTTTGAGGACCCAGAGAATGCAGAATACTGCCGCTGCATCGCTGTCGGCCTGGATGGTTCCGGTGGTGACGGTGAACGCCGGAACGACTGCGAGCAATCCAATCAGCCCGGTTCCAGTCAGGGCCCAGCGCAGGCGTGCCGCAGACGGGGAGAGATTGGCAAAGCGACCATCTTCAGGTGCTGTCCACAGGCGCGCAATGTACTCGGCCAGAAAAACGCCCGACACGATCAGGATGATGACCGGCAAGGTCCGGTCGATGATTGGTGACAGTCCTTCGACCGAGGACAAGGCCACCGCGACGAGCCCGGCTCCAAGTACAACAAGGTGCAGGGCCCGGTAACGCCGCGCACCGGGGCTGTAATCGTGGTAGCTCAGAACCGCGTGGGTCCGCGCTCGAGCCGTCTCGGTCTTCTCCGCCACAGAGAACCATAGGCGCCATGGCGTGCAAATTGCAACGCAGGACGCGGCGGTCTACGGTTCGCGCGAGCGAGGTTGGTGAAGCGAATGGGGGCTTCGATGAAATTTGGACGCAGAACGATTCTGAGGACGGGTGCCGGTGCGTTGGCGATGGCGCCGGCGATCGTGCACGCCCAGGCGGCGATCAAGCTTGACCTGGCGACAGTGTGGCCGGACAGCAATTTTCACACGGTGAATGCCAAAGCGTTCGCAGAAGAGGTCAAGAAGGCGACCAACGGTGCGGTCGAGATCAGCGTCAAGGCCGGCGGTCAGCTCGGTTTCAAGGGGCCGGAGCAACTGCGCGCGGTGCGCGACGGGCTGGTCCCGATGGCCGATATCCTCAACATTCAGCAGGTCGGCGACGAGCCGATGCTCGGTATCGAAGGTATTCCCTTCATCTCGAACAACATCGACGAGTTGAAAATCCTGCACAAGCATATCCGGCCCGAGTACGAGAAGATCGCACTCAAGAACAATCAGACCATCCTCTACATGGTGCCGTGGCCGACCCAATACCTGCACCTCAAGGTCAAGTGCGAGACGCTGGACGCGCTGAAGGGGATCAAGATCCGCGTCCCCGACAAGAACGCGCAGGAGATGTGCTCGGCAATCGGCATGGCGCCGGCGCTGATTCCTTGGGGCGAGACCATTGCCGCCCTTTCGTCGGGAGCAGTGGCCGGCGTTTCGACCTCGTCGGTCTCCGGCGTCGACGGAAAGTTCTGGGAGTTCCTAAAGTTCTTCCACCAGACCAATCACGCCTGGTCGTGCCAGATCGTCACAATCAACAACGATACCTGGAAGAAGATAGGCCCAGCCAACCAGAAGGTGATCGCCGAGCTCGCCAAGAAGATGGAGCCCGGTTTCTGGGAGTCGTCGATCAAGGCGGATGAGGACAGCTCCAAGCGCCTCACCGAAGGCGGCATGACCCTGGTCAAGGTGCCGCCGCAAATGATGGCCGACCTCAGCAAGAAGACCGCGCCGATGATCGCCGAGTTCATCAAGCGGGTGCCGGCGTCCGAGAAGCCGATCAAGGCTTACCTCGTTGAAATGAAGCGCGCGTGAGCGCGCACCGGGCAGGCGCCAATGACGGCGCTCCGCCGGCGCTGAAGGCTCTGCTCGACGGCATCGATGTGCTTGGCCGGCTCGACGGCTGGCTGGGCGCGCTGTGCCTCGCGGCGCTCACCTTGCTGATGCTGGCCGAGGTCGCCGTACGTGCGCTCTCGGACATCTTCCCATGGGTTCCGGCCGATATTCCGGTCGCCTGGGAGTACAGTTCCTACCTGATGGCGGCGGCCTTCACCTTCGGAGCTGCGATGACTCTCCGGGCCGGAGGCCATATCCGCGTGACCCTGGTGCTGGCCAGGCTCTCGCCGCAGGGGCGGCGCTGGCTGGAGACGGTGCTGGCGCTGCTTGGCGTCGGGTTCACCGGCTTTCTCGCCATGGCAATGGTCAACTTCACCTGGCGCAGCTACGCGAGCGACCAGGTATCGATCTCGAGTGCCACGCCGCTCTGGATTCCGCAGGCGATGATCACCTTCGGCGTCTGCTTGCTGGTGCTGCAATTTGTCGGCCGGTTCTTCCAAGCGCTGCTCGGTCTGCCACTGGAAGACCTCAGCATGAAGGCGGCCTCGGTAGCCGAATAGATTGCCTCTCATGCTCGAAATCGTCCTCACCATGTTCGTCGTGCTGTTCGCCTTTCTGGCGGGCGGCTTGTGGATCGGCTGGACCCTCGCCGTCACCGGCACCGTTCTGCTGGCAGTCTTCCGCGATATCCCGCTCGACAAGCTGCTGGCGCAATACGCCTGGAACATCCTGACGACCCAGGAACTGCTGGCGCTGCCACTGTTCATTGTCATGGGCGAGATCCTGTTCCGCACCAAGCTGTCGCAGTCGTTGTTCCGCGGCCTGACACCGTGGGCGGGATTGCTGCCCGGCCGGTTGCTGCATGTGAATGTGATCGGGTGCTCGATCTTCGCCGCGATCTCCGGCTCCTCGGCGGCTACCACGCAGGTGGTGGGTCGCATCTCGCTCGCTGAGCTGGTCAAGCGTGGTTACTCGAAGGACGTGGCGGTCGGTTCGCTGGCCGGCGCCGGCACGCTCGGCTTCCTGATTCCGCCGTCGAACATCATGATCATCTACGGCGTGCTGGGCGATGTCTCGATCGCCAAGCTGTTCACTGCGGGGTTCATTCCGGGGTTCCTGCTCGCCGGCTGTTTCATGGTGTGGATCATGATTCACACCGCGCTGAGGCCCGAATTGGTGCCCGAAGGAGAGCGCAAAGTGAGGCTGGCGTCCCGGGCTGAATTCGCGACGTCGCTGCGCGAACTCGGGCCGGCCGTCTTCCTGATCCTCTGTGTGCTGGGGTCGATGTATGGCGGCCTGGCGACGCCCTCCGAGGCGGCGGGCGTCGGCGTGCTGGGCGCGCTGATCGTGTCGTCGCTGCAGGGCGGACTTACCGTGGCGGCGCTGCGTTCGATCGCGATCGGCTCGGTGCAGACCTGCGCCATGATCGCGTTGATCGTACTCGGCGCGTCGATCCTCGGCAGCGCCGCTGCTTTCCTCGGCATTCCGGCCGCGGTGGCCGAGTTCGTAAAGGGCCTCGGTTTGTCGCCCTTTATGCTGATCGTGGCGCTGATCGTCTTCTACCTCATCCTCGGCTGCTTTCTCGACGGCTTCAGCATGATCGTCATGACGCTGCCCATCGTCATGCCCATCATCAAGGGGGCCGGCTTCGACCCGATCTGGTTCGGTATCTTCCTGGTGCTGGTGGTCGAGATGGCACAGATCACCCCGCCGGTCGGCTTCAATCTGTTCGTGATCCAGGGCCTGACCGAGGATGGGCTGGGCTATGTCGCCCGCGTCACCCTGCCGTACCTGATCATCATGATCCTGTTCACCATGGTGATCGCGGTTCTTCCCGATATTGCCCTCTGGCTTCCGCGGTACCTCGCCAGCTAGTCTGCGGACGCAAGCAGGGGAGGGCCGATGGACCCGCGGCAGGTCAGGACGGCGGCGGATGCGCTGA
>CAWUOG010000180.1:0-6186 GCA_963923875.1 uncultured Alphaproteobacteria bacterium | reverse complement strand
TAGGCGCCGATCATGTAAAGCGATCCGTGCGCCAGATTCACCAGATCCATGATGCCGAACGTCAGCGTCAGGCCGGCGGCGAGCAGGAACATCAGCAGCCCGAGCTGCACGCCGTTCAGGATCTGGATGAGAAGGTAGTCCATGGTTCTCCGCAAACGAAACGGGAGCGCGTTGCCGCGCTCCCCATTCGCTTCCTCCCCATTCCGATGGGGAGGTGTCGCCGTCCTACGGCGACGGAGGGGTCGGGGCTCATGACCCCTCCGTCAGCGTATGACGCTGCCACCTCCCCGGACGACCGGGGAGGAAAGCCCTGTGTCACTTCATCGGGCACTTTTCGTAGTAGGAGTCCTTGGCCGCGGTGACGGCGGTGGCGATGGTCTTCACCGTCATCATGCCGGCCGGGTCCTTTACCGTCTCCTGAATGTAGAAGTTCTGGATCGGGAACTGGTTGGTGTTGAACTTGAAGTCGCCGCGCAGCGACTTGAAGTTGGCCTTCTTCAGCTCGGCACGCACCTTGTCCTTGTTCGACAGATCGCCCTTCAGCGCCTCGGCCGCCGAGGCGATCAGCATGATCGCGTCGTAGCTCTGCGCGCCGTAGTAGGACGGATAGGTATTGTACTTCTTCTTGAAGTCCTCGACGTAGCGCTTGTTCTGTTCGTTGGGCAGGTCGTTGACCCACTCCTGGGCGCCCAGCGTGCCGAGCGCGAGATCGCCCTGCTGCGGCAGGGTGATCGCGTCGATCGAGAACACCTGGTACAGCGGCACGGTCTTGTTGAGGCCGGCCTGCGCCCACTGCTTGACGAACTGCACGCCGTGCGCGCCGGGGTAGAAGATGAAGATGCCATCGGGCTTGGCGGCGGCAACCTTGGTCAGCTCGGCCGAGAAGTCGAGCTGGTCGGGCCACTTGGTGTAATCCTCGCCCTTGAGCTCGCCCTTGTAGGTGCGTTTGACGCCCGCGATCATGTCCTTGCCGGCGGCGTAGTTCGGGCCGACGACATAGAGGCTCTTCACGCCCTTCTTGTTCAGGTACTCGCCCATCGCCATCGGCGTCTGGTCGTTCTGCCACGAGGTCGAGAAGAAGTTCTTGTTGCACAACTCGCCCGCGATCTGCGAGGGGCCGGCATTGGCCGAGATCAGGATCGTGTCGCCCTCGTCCGTCACCGCCTTCAGCGACGCGAGCAGGACGTTCGACCAGATGTAGCCGGCGATGAAGTTCACCTTGTCCTGCTGGACGAGCTTTTCCGAGCGCGCCTTGCCGACGTCGGGCTTGAACTGGTCGTCCTCGTAGACGATCTCGATCGGCTTGCCGCCGATCTTGCCGCCGAGATGCTCCTTGGCGAGCTCGACCGAGCGGCGCATGTCTTCGCCGATCGCGGCCTGCGGGCCGGAGAAGGTGCTGACGAAGCCGATCTTGACGCTCTGCTGCGCGAACGCGGGCGAGAGGCCCAGCGCCAGCGCTGCGATTGTTGCGGTCCCAAACAATTTGCTCTTCATGAGCGATCTCCCTGCTTCACTTTAAGTGTATAGAAGCTGAAAATTCCCAATGTGTCATCCCGAACGAAGTGACGGGACTTTCCGCACCATCGAGGCTCCCTCGCGGCGCTCGGCATGAAATAACTAGGCCCTGAGCTTGAAGCGCTGGATCTTGCCGGTCGCGGTCTTGGGCAGCTCCGCCACGTACTCGATCCAGCGCGGATACTTGTAGGGCGCCAGCGTCTTCTTGCAGAGCGTCATCAGTTCCGCGGTCAGCGCGTCGCTGCCCGATCCTGCCTGCTTCAGGACGACATGCGCCTTGGGCTTGATCAGGTCCTCGCCATCGGCCTGGCCGACCACGGCGGCCTCGAGCACGGCGGGATGCCCGATCAGACAGCTCTCGATCTCGACCGGCGAGCACCAGATGCCACCGACCTTCAGCATGTCGTCGCTGCGGCCCTCGTAGATGAAGTAGCCGTCCTCGTCCTGACGATAGGTGTCGCCGGTGTTGAGCCAGCCGTCGACCATGGTCTCGGCGGTCTTGTCGGGCTTGTTCCAGTAGTACTTGGCCGCCGACTCCGAGCGGATCCACAACGCGCCGCTTTCGCCCTTCTTCACCGGCTGCAGCCGGTCGTCGACCACCTTCACCTCGTAGCCAGGCACCGGCTTGCCCGAGGTGCCCGGCCGGAAATCGTCGAGCCGGTTGCCGATGAAGATGTGCAGGCATTCGGTCGAGCCGATGCCGTCGAGGATCACTGTACCGGTCTTTTCCTTCCAGCGCCGGAACAGGTCGGCAGGCAGCGCCTCGCCCGCCGACACGCAGGCCCGCAACGACCGGAACTTCCGTGGCTTGCCGTCGAGCGCGGCGAGTTGCGCGGCATAGAGCGTCGGCACGCCGAAATAGAGCGTCGGCTTGAACTTCTCGATGTTCTCGAAAGTCAGGTCGGGCGTGGGCCGGCGGTCGTCGAGGATCGCCGTGCTGCCGGTCCACAGCGGGAACGTCATGGCGTTGCCAAGGCCGTAGGCGAAGAAGAGCTTTGCCGCCGAATACGAGACATCGCTTTCGCCGACGTTCAGGACGCGCACGCCATAGAGCTCGCTGGTCACCACCATGTCGCGCTGAAGATGAACGGCGCCCTTGGGCCGGCCGGTCGAGCCCGAGGAATAGAGCCAGAAGCAATCGTCAGTCGGCGCAGCGAGGCGCGCCTCGAGCTGCGGCGAGGCCTTATCCAGCTCGGCGAGAAACCTGTCGACCGTGAGCGCCTTCACCGGCGTTATCAGCAAAGCAGCGTCGATCTCGACGGCGAACTCCGCCGAATAGACGACCAGGCCACAGCCTGAATCCTCGAACATGTAGGCATAGTCGGGGCCGCGCAGCAGCGTGTTGGGCGGCACCGGCACGATGCCCGCCTTGATCGCGCCCCAGAACAGATAGAAGAACGCCGGGCAATCCTTGACCACCATCATCAGCCGGTCGCCAGGCTTGAGGCCCAGCGCCAGCAGCGCGTTGCCGGCGCGATTCACGCGCTCGGCGAGCTGCGCATAGGTGACGTCCTCGCCATGGATCGTGCGGATCGCGAGCCTGGCGCCGCGGCCCTCGCCGATATGCCGGTCGATGAACGGCACCGCGACGTTGAAGCGGTCGGGGAGATGCACCTTGTAGTCGGCGTCGAAGGAAATGCCCGGGGGAAGTGCCATGAGGGTGCCTGTGCTGATGGTGCTCGTGTAGCGCAACTTCCGGCCTCGTGTCATATCGACGGTCGAGGACCCGGAGAGATCGAATGAACATCGCACGCCGGCTTCCCGGCCTGGCGACCCTCAGGACGTACAGGATCGCCTACCTGCCGCACGATCTGGCGGCCGGCGTGACGCTCGGTGCGGTGATGGTGCCGGTGGGGCTGGCCTATGGCGAGCTGGCCGGTCTTCCCCTGGCGGGACTCTACGGCAGCATGCTGCCGTTGCTGGCCTATGCGCTGTTCGGCAGTTCGCGGCAGATCGTGGTCGGGCCCGATTCGGCGATGGCGGCGATCGTCGCCGTCGTGGTGCTGCCGATGGCGGCGGGCGATGCCGGCCGGCTGGCGCAACTTGCGACCGGGCTGGGGGTGATGGTCGGCGTGCTCTGCCTGCTGGCCGGCGGGCTCAAGCTGGGCTTCGTCGCCAACTTTCTCTCGAAGCCGGTGATCGTTGGCTTCATGCACGGCCTGGCGCTGGTCATCGCGGCGGCGCAGCTGCCCAAGCTGCTGGGCCTCAAGCCCGTGGGCGAGACGACGATCGAGCAGTTCGTGAATGTCGCCGGGCAACTCGGCCAAACCCATCTGCCGTCGCTCGCCATTGGGGCGGCGTGCGTTGCGATCATCCTGCTGTGCCGGCGCCTGACGCCCAGGATTCCGGGCGCGCTCGTCGCTCTGGTCGCGTCGGGACTCGCGGTCGCGCTGTGGGATCTCGACAAGGCTGGCGTGGCACTCGTCGGCACGATTCCGAGCGGGCTGCCCGGCCTGTCGCTGCCGCTGCTGTCGCTCGGCGACTTCGAGGCGCTGCTGCCGGTGGCTCTGGCGGCGGCGCTGCTCTCCTTCTCCGATACGATGGTCGTGGCGCGCGCCTTTGCGGCGCGCAGCGGCGAGCGCATCGACGCCGACCAGGAACTGGTCGCGCTCGGGGTCGCCAACCTCGTGTCCGGCCTCAGCAAGGGTCTGCCGATCAGCGCCAGCGATTCGCGCACCGCGGTTGCCGAGACGGCCGGCGCACGCACCCAGGCGACGTCGGTGATTGCGGCCCTGGTGATCGCGGCGGCGATGTTGTGGCTCGCCGGACTGCTGCGCTACCTGCCGGTCTCCGCGCTGGCCGGCGTGCTGATCGCCTCGGCGATCAACATCTGCGACTTCAGGGAATTCGCGCGTCTCTGGCGCTTCCGCGGCGTCGACCTCGCCGGCGCCCTGGTGACGCTGGCCGGCGTCGCCGTGATGGGCCTGATGGAGGGAATCCTGCTCGGCGTGGTGTTCGCGCTGGTGCTGCTGCTGCGCGCCTTCGCTTTTCCCGCCGACGCGGTGCTGGGCCGCGCCCCGGACGGAACCTGGCACGATCCGGTCTATCGCCCCGATGCCCAGCCGGTGCAGGGCCTCCTGGTCTATCGTTTCTCCGCGTTGCTGTTCTTTGCCAACGCCAATGTGTTCCGCGAACGCATCGAAGCGCGCCTCGCCCGCGATCCCGCGATCAGGGCGGTCGTACTCGACTGCGGCGCCATTCACGACGTCGACCTGATGGCCTGCGAGATGCTGGCGGAACTCGAGCGCGAGCTGGCAGCCCGCGGCATCCGGCTGGCGTTCGGCGACCTGCGCGACCGTGTGAAACGCGACATCTTGCGCGGTCTCGAACTGGGGCCGCACATGGCCGACCCGACCTTCTCCACAGTCGAAGACGCAGCGCGGGCGATGGTCGCCACCTGAACCTGTCGCGTGCACAGGCGGCCGGACATCGGTCGAGGCCGTACGTTTAAGGACACCACGACGGCACGGCCCGAACCGATATAGATAATCTGCATCGTCGCGGCGTCGGCACGCGACGTCAGAGCTTGGCGCCCGAGGCCTTCACCGGCGCCTGGAAGCTCTTCACCTGATCGTCGACGAACGTCGCGAACTGGGCAATCGACATTGGACGTGTGACGAATCCCAGGTCGCCGAGCCGTGACTGGATCTGCGGATCGGCCAGCACGTCGCTCACCGCCTTGTGGAGCCGGTCCTGGGCGGGCCCCGGCATGCCGGCCGGAGCCGAAATGCCGACGAAATTCTCGGCGACCAGCTTCGGATAGCCCAGTTCGGTGACCAGCGGCACGTCCGGGGCGGATGGCGCCTTCTGCGTCGAGGTGAGCGCGATCATGCGCAGCTTGCCGTCCTTCGCCAGCGGCAGCACCTCGGTCAACGTGACCACCGCGAAGTCGAGCTGGCCGGCCATCATGTCCTGGAACATCGGCGCGGCGCCCCGGTAGCCGATATGTTCCATGCTGAGGCCGAGTTCGGCCTTGAACATCTCGCCGATGATATGCCCGATCGAGCCCTGGCCGCCCGAGCCGAACGGCACGACCTTGTTCTGGTCGCGGATCCATTTGATCAGCTCGGCCATCGTCTTCGCCGGCACGGCGGGGCGGACCACGAAGGCGTTGGCAACCGACCCGACATAGGCGACGTGGGCGAAGTCCTTGAGCGGATCGTAGGGCGGCTTGTCGAACAGGTAGGGCGCGATCGAGATCGGCGCCGAGTTCGACAGCAGGAGTGTGTGGAAGTCGTCCTTGGCCGCCAGCACGAAGTTGGCGCCGATGGTCGTGCCGCCGCCCGGCTTGT
Organism: uncultured Alphaproteobacteria bacterium; assembly: GCA_963923875.1. Taxonomy (GTDB): domain Bacteria; phylum Pseudomonadota; class Alphaproteobacteria; order Reyranellales; family Reyranellaceae; genus Reyranella. The sequence goes on along the minus strand of CAWUOG010000180.1, from coordinate 379 downwards.
TGTCGACGATGACGGTCTGCCCGAGTTTCTCCTGCAACGGTCCCGAGATCACGCGGGCGGCTGCATCGGAAGCTCCTCCGGGAGGAAACGTGACGACGAGCTTGACCGGGCGGCCCGGCCATTGCTGGGCGCGCAATTGACCCGACAGGGCGAGGGCCGGTGCGGAGGCAAGGAAGGAACGGCGAAGCATCACGGAAACCTCATGGAAAGTATGCACCGCAGCCATGCAATCGGCTTGCCGGGAGTCAGGCTCCGCCGCGGAAGAGCGAGAAGCCCCAGGGCGTCATCTTGAGCGGCAGATGATAGTGCTGACCGAGGTCGGCCACTCCGAACCGATAGGGGACGACCTCGAGAAACGCCGGGCTCGGCAAGGCGATCC
>CAWUOG010000179.1:0-6194 GCA_963923875.1 uncultured Alphaproteobacteria bacterium | reverse complement strand
GCGCGTAAACTGCTTCGGGGTCTCGCTCGATGGCTTCGGCGCGGGACCGGATCAGAGTCTCGAAAATCCCATGGGCGCCGGCGGCATGGCCCTGCACAACTGGGCATTCGGCACGCGGACCTTCCGCACCATGTTCGGACAGGAGGGCGGCTCGACTGGAATCGACGAGCGCTTCGCGGCGCGCAGCTTCGAGAATGTCGGGGCGTGGATCCTGGGGCGCAACATGTTCGGGCCGGTACGCGGTCCGTGGCCCGACGACAGCTGGAAGGGCTGGTGGGGCGACATTCCGCCCTATCATGTGCCGGTCTTCGTCCATACGCATCACGCCCGCGCACCCCTGGCGATGCAGGGCGGGACGACCTTCCACTTCGTTTCCGATCCCATCGAGGCGGTGCTCGCACGAGCCCAGCAGGCGGCCGGCGGTAAGGACGTGCGGCTGGGCGGCGGTATTGCCACGATCCGGCAGTATCTGAAGGCACGTCTGATCGACGAAATGCACATCGCGGTGTCGCCGGTCCTGCTCGGTCGGGGAGAGGCCCTGTTTGCTGGTCTCGATCTGGCCGGCCTCGGCTACAGGGTCACGGATCACGTGGCGACCGAGGCCGCCACCCACGTCGTGGTGTCCCGGGGCGACTGACGCGTCAGCCGGTGCGACTGAGCGCGGCGATGGCCAGCGGTGCGCTGCGCCCGCGGATCGTCAAAGTCGGCAGCGGCTCGGCCCGGAGGCCGGCCGGCAGGGCCGTACGCTCGAGGAGGTCCTGCGAGACGAGGACGTCGCGGCCGAGTTCCTTTGCTGCATCGAGCAGGCGGGCCGCGACGTTGAGCGTGTCGCCGACAAAGGCGATTTCGCGGCGCACGTCGCCCATTTCGCCGGCGACGATCGGGCCGCGGTGCAGCGAGGCACGGAACTCCGGCAGGGCGCCGAAGCGGGTGCGGTAAGTCTCGGCCTTGGCCATCATGATGTCCCGGACCAGAAACGGACAGGCAAGGCACTCGCCGTCAGCGAGGGAATCGGTATCGAGCCAGGTGAGAATGGCTTCGTCGCCGACGTACTTGTGGATCTCCGCTTCGCATTCGAGGGCGGCATCGGCGACGTCGCGGAAGAACTCGTTCAGCAGTTCGTGGAAGCGCACCGGGCCCAGCCTCTCGGCCAGCCCGGTGGAATCCTTCATGTCGATCAGCAGGAAGGCGCGCTGCTCGGGGCGGGGCTGGATGTAACGTCCGGTCAGCAGGTTCTTGAGGTTGCCGAAACCCAGCAGGCCGATCATGTCGAACGCCAGGCTTCCGACCACCGACATGGCGATGGCAAAGACGAGCCCACGGCGGAAGAGCTCGTCGAACTGCAGGGCCTGGCCTCCGGACGACATGTAGCGCGACACCAACAGTCCGCCCACGATGACGACGAAATAGAACAGCAGCTTGAGAAGGATGAAGACCGCCAGCGGCAGACGTCGCAGGCGCCTCAGCACAGCCACGCGATCGCCCTTCAGCTGAAGCAGTACGATCGGTGTGGAGATGATCAGTGACGTGCCGATGCCGACGAGAGCCGAGTGAAGGGGCGTCTCCGGGCGGACACGCACGCCGAACCCGGCGCTGACGATGGCCGCCACGACCGTGACCCACAGGAAAATCCGCCATTCGCGGTGGCTGCGACGCGTCATGCCCGGTGACGCGCCAAGGCGCGGGCGAAGGTCGCGTGGTCGACATTGCCGCCGGAGCAGACCACGGCGACGGCGCGCCCCTTCACGGGCAGCTTGCCGGTCAGGGCGGCGGCCAGGGCCACTGCGCCGCCGGGCTCGATCACCAGCTTGTACTCACGGAAGGCGGTCTCCATCGCATCCAGAACTTCATCGTCCGTAACCACGAGGCCGGGGCCCAGCACCTTCTGCGCCAGCGGAAAAGTGACGTCGCCCGGGGTCGGCGCCAGCAGCGCGTCGCAGATCGAGCCCGACAGTTTGGCGTTGGTTTCTTTCCTGCCGCTGGACAGCGAACGGGCGAGATCGTCGAAGCCCGCTGGCTCGCCGGCGTGCACGCTCGTGGCCGGGCTGATGCCCTTGACGCCGAGCGCGACGCCGGTCGACAGGCCGCCGCCGGAGCACGGCGCGGCCACGGCATCGAGGGTGACGCCAAGCGCCTGGGCCTGCTCGGCCAACTCCAGACCCGCCGTGCCCTGGCCGGTCAGGATCCACGGATGGTCGTAGGGTGGCACGATGGTCGCGCCGGTTTTGTTCGCGATCGCCGTGCCGATCTCCTCACGGCTGTCCTTCACGCGATCGTAGAGCACGACCTCTGCGCCCGAGGCACGGGTATTGGCGACCTTCAGCGCCGGCGCGTCGGCCGGCATGACGATGGTGGTCTTCACGCCCAGCAGGCGACCCGCTTCGGCCAGCCCCTGGGCGTGATTGCCGGACGACCAGCCGACGGCGCCCTTGCGGCGGTCGGCGTCGTTCATCGAGGCGAGGAAATTGTAGGCGCCGCGGATCTTGAACGATCCGGTGCGTTGCAGGCACTCGGCCTTGAGGAATAGGCGGCCGCCAAGCCGGTCGTTTACCCGTGCGTTTTCCAACAGAGGCGTGCGGATCGCCACCCCTTCCAGTCGGCGGGCGGCGGCCTGGACATCGGCGAAGGTCGGAAGCGAATTCATGACGAAACACCCAGAAGGGCGGGAAGCCCGGCAAGGTCTTTTAGCTGTGCCACGGTACTGCCGGGAAGGTTGTCGTCGGGCGCGCCGGCGCGATTGATCCACACCGTGCGGAAGCCGAAATGCGCCGCCCCGTGGGCATCCCAGCAGTTCGACGAAAGGAAGCAGACCTTGTCCGGCGTCACGCCGCAGCGCGCCTCGACCAGTTCGTAGGCGCGGCGGTCGACCTTGAAGACGCGTGCTGCATCGACGCTGATCACCGCCTCGAAGCGCTCGGCAAGTCCGGAAGCCCTCACCATCGGGTCCAGCATGTCGGGATTGCCGTTGGACAGTATCGCGGCGCGCAGTCCCGCACGGCCCAGCCGTTCGAGCATCGCCGGCACTTCGGGAAATGAATCCAGCGCCAGATAGGCACCCATCAGCATTTCCCGAACCGACCGATCGCCGATCGCCAGCGCCCTGAAGCAATGATCTAGTGCTTCGCCAGTGACCTGCCAGAATGGCGCATACGCGTTCATGCCATTGCGCAGCCAAGTGTACTGGATTTGCTTGCTGCGCCACATCTCGGCCAGGGCATCGGCCTTGGGACCGATGACGGCGCGGTGCCGGGCGACTGCGGAATTGAAGTCGAAGAGCGTGCCGTAGGCGTCGAACACGCATAGCTCGATACCCGTGATGGCCGCGCTCATGAATTGCTCCTGGAGGAAGCTGACAATAGGCTAACAAGCACGCGGCACGTTGCCGTCGCAAGGGAGGAAACAATGGAACGACGCCGACTGGGACGAACCGGATTGCAGGTTGGCGTGCTGGGCTTCGGTGCCGGCGCCGTTGGTGGCCTCATGACGAAGGGATCGCCCGCCGATCAGGAGCGGGCCTTCGCCCGCGCCCTCGAACTCGGCATCAACTACATCGACACCGCTTCGATCTATGGCAACGGCGAATCGGAGAAGACGCTGGGGCGCATCTTCAAGGGCAGGAAGCGCGACGACATCTATCTCGGCACCAAGTTCCGCCTGAAAGCAGCCGACCGTCGGCGGGTCGCCGATTTCGTGGCCCAGTCGATGGACGAGAGCCTGACGCGCCTCGGCCTCGATCACGTCGACCTGCTGCAGCTGCACAACCCGCTGGTTTCCGTGGATGCCGACGACCGGATGGACGTCGATATCGCCCTGAACGAGGTCGTGCCGGCGCTGCACAAGTTGCAGAAAGCGGGCAAGACCCGGTTCATCGGGTTCAGCGGGGTCGGCGAGCCCGCGGCGCTGCTCAAGGCTGTCGACTCGAAGGCCTTCGACACCGTGCAGGTGGTTTACAACGCGCTCAACCCCAGCGCCGGCGGGCCGCTGCCGAAGGGCGCGCCGGGCCTGGACTACGGCCGACTGTTGGAGCGCGCCCAGGCCAACGACATGGGAACGATCGTGATCCGTGCTCTTGCCGGAGGCGCATTGTCCGGTACCGAGGCCCGTCATCCGCTTGCCATGCAGGTCGTGCCGCCGATCGGCTCGGCCAAGGATTTCGCCGGTGACGTGGCGCGTGCACGGGCGCTGGAGCCCTTGGTCGGCCCGTCCGGTTCCGCCGACCTGACCGAGTTCGCCGAGCGCTTCGTGATCTCGCATCCCGCGGTCAGCACGATGCTGATCGGCTATTCGACGCTCGATCATCTGGAGGCCGCAGCGCGGGCGGTCGGCAAGGGCAGACTGCCGGCGGCCATCCTCGGGAAGATCGCCGCCTGACGCCGTTACACTTGAAACGCGCGGTGATCGCGCCAACTATGATAGCGTCCATGTCCTAGCTGGAGAGTTTGCATCCCATGCCGATCTACATGGAAATCTCCCGTCTGCACCGTACCGTTACGATCGTGGCGCGCGGCAAGATCGAGCCGGATGAAATCCGCGGCATGGCGATGAAGCTGGCGGCGGAAAAGGTCCGCAGCTTCGCCAAGATCCTCGAGGTTGCCGGCGCCACCACCGAATTCACGCTGGAGCAGGTCGTGCGGCTGGCGGAGACGATGCGCGGGGCGTCGACCGAAAAGCGCGGGCCGATCGCCTTCGTGGTCGATGGCCAGCACACGGCCTTCCCGCAGGCTTACGCGATGCACACGGAAAAGGACGGGCCGATCAAGCTGTTCACCAGCCTGCGCGAGGCGCGCAAGTGGACTGAGCACATCCTGCACGCTCCGCGGCCCGTCGATGCGCCGCCGCAGGCAGAGCCGGCCAGGCCGCCGGCCGGTCAGACGGCCTGGACCGATCCCGATCGCCAGGGGCTGATGCTGCGCGGCAATCGCCAGCGCGAAGTGACGATTCGATCGCTCGACGCTGCCTGAGGGGGCGCGGCTAGGACCGGCCTGTTGCCGGCGGCAGGGTGCGGAAGGGGCCGTTCAGGCGGTCGCGATAGACGGTGACGCCTTCCATGATCCGCTGCACGTAGTTGCGCGTCTCGCGAAACGGGATCATCTCGATCCAGTCGACCATGTCGATCTTGCCGGATCGTGGATCGCCCATCGTTTCCAGCCACTTTGCCACCCGGTTGGGGCCGGCGTTGTAGGCGGCGGCCGCGAGCTCGTAAGAGCCGCCGAAGCGCGTCAGCATGTCGGCGAGATACTGGCTGCCGAGTTGCACGTTGTAGGCGGGATCGCGCGTCAGTTTGTCCTGCACGAACGGCACGCCCAGTCTGGTCGCGACGTCGCGTGCGGTGCTGGGCAGAAGCTGCATCAAGCCGAGCGCATTCGATGACGACACCGCTGCGGCATTGAACGCGCTCTCCTGACGCGTGAGGGCAAGAGCGAGGGCACGCTCGATCGAACCGGTGTTGCCGAGCTCGACCACCGGGAACGAGGCTCCGACCAGATTGACGCCCGAGTCACTGGCGCGGCGAGCGATCGTGACCGAAACGTCGGGCCGCTGCAGATCGGCCGCGAGTTGCGCGAGCAGGGCGGTCTCGCCCGGGCCTGTCACCAGGCGGGCGAGCTGCAGCAGGAAGGGCCGCGTGCGCTCGTAGTCGCCGGTCTGGCCGATGTATCGCGCCACTGCGACCAGTTCGCGGCTGCTCATCGCCTTCTGATCGGCGTCGCTCACCGCTGGATCGCCGGGCAGTCGTGTCGAGGTGCCGGGCAGTTTGCGCGCGGCGAGCTGGCCGTAGAACGTCAGCCCGAAGGCGGCGGCGCGGCCATACCATTCCTTTGCCTCGGCGGCCTTGCCCGACGCCTCGGCGGTACGCGCCAGCCAGTAGGCGGCGCGGCTCTTCGAGTTCTCGGTCGGCGCACCGTCGAGGAGCGTCTGGAAATGCTTCTGTGCGTCGGCGTTCTTGCGCAAATGGCGAAGCGCAATCCAGCCGGCGAGGAACTCGGCTTCCGCGAACGCGACGCCCCTCGTCTGGCCGTGGGGCACGACGACGGCATAGGCGTCGGCGGGGCGGCCGGCGGCGAGAAGGTCGCGCGCGATCAACTGACGTTCGTTCCACCAGGCCTCGGTCTGGCCGGGGTTCTGGGAGATCAGCAACGCCTTGGCTTCGTCGAGATTGCCGTTGCGCCGCATCCACTGCAGGCGCTCGAACTTGA
>CAWUOG010000178.1:0-6201 GCA_963923875.1 uncultured Alphaproteobacteria bacterium | reverse complement strand
TCACCGAATCGGTCGAAGCGAGCGCCGGCAAGACCGGATCGACCACGGCCCCGGCGCATACGCTGTACGAAATCGTGCGCAAGCTGCCCGATGGCGCCCAGGTCGAGCTGGAAAGCTCGAGCGATGGCGCCAGCCTGGTGATTCGGGCTGGCCGGTCGCGATTTACGCTGCAGTGCCTGCCGCCGGCCGACTTCCCGGCCATGAACGAGGGCGACCTCCCGCACCGCTTCCAGCTGCCCGCGACCGACCTCAAGGGCATCATCGACCGTACGCGCTTTGCCATCTCGAACGAAGAAACGCGCTACTACCTGAACGGCATCTATTTCCACGCCGCGACGGCCGGCGGCACCCAGGTGCTGCGCGGCGTGGCGACGGACGGCCATCGGCTGGCCCGGGTCGAGGTGCCGCTGCCCAAGGGCGCCGGCGACATCCCGGGCGTGATCGTGCCGCGCAAGACGGTGGGCGAGGTCCGCAAGCTGCTCGACGAGAGCGACGGTTCGGTGGAAGTCGAGCTTTCCGACACCCGTATCCGCTTCGCCTCGGGCAATGTCACGCTGGTCAGCAAGCTTATCGATGGCACCTTCCCGGACTACGAGCGGGTGATCCCGACCGGCAACGACAAGATCCTGAACGTACCGTGCAAGGAATTCGCGCACGCCGTAGACCGTGTCTCCACGATCTCCACCGAGAAGTCGCGCGCCATCAAGGTCGCCGTCGCCAAGGGCGTGGTCACGCTCTCGGCCACCAGCCCCGATGCAGGCAGCGCGACCGAGGAGATCGAGGTCGACTACAAGGCAGCTCCGATCGAGATCGGCTTCAACTCCCGCTACCTGCTCGACATCACCGAGCAGATCGCAGGAGCAGAGGCGCGTTTCCTGATGGCCGATGCCGGATCGCCCACCCTGGTGCGTGATGGCGCCGACGAAAGCGCTCTCTACGTGCTCATGCCGATGCGGGTATGAACGCGCCGGACATCAGTGCCTTTGCCTATCCTCCCGACGCCGTAAGCGGCGCAGCGCCGGCGATTTTCGCCGTGCGCCAGTTGCGCCTGACCGATTTCCGCAACTATCGCCAGCTCAGACTCGACTGCGACACCCCGCCGATCGTGCTGGTCGGCGCCAATGGCGCCGGCAAGACCAACCTTCTGGAAGCGCTCTCTTTCCTGGCCCCTGGCCGCGGCCTTCGCCGGGCCCGTCTCGACGAGGCCTGCCATCGCGCCCGCGCCGCCGAGCAGGGCGCGAACTGGGCGGTCGCCGCCACTCTCGACACTCCTGATGGCCGCCTGGCCATCGGCACCGGCCTCGAACCGCCCCGGAGCGAAGGCAGCCTCCCCCGCCGGGTCGTGCGCATCGACGGTCGCGCGGCACAGAGCCAGACCGCGCTCGGCCGGCACGTCGCGGTGGTGTGGCTGACCCCGCAGCTCGACCGACTGTTCCTCGACGGGCCGGGCGAACGGCGGCGCTTCCTCGACCGGCTGGTGACCGCCTTGCATCCCGAGCATGCGGGCGATGTCGCGGCTTACGAGAATGCGCTACGCCAGCGTGCGCGGCTGCTGGGCGAAGGCAACCGCGACCCCCACTGGTTCACCGCGCTGGAAGACACCATGGCCCGCCATGGCGTGGCGCTGGCCGCCAATCGGGCCGATACAGTTCAGCGGCTCGATGCTGCTGCGCGACTCGGCGTCGGCCCCTTCCCCCGCGCCGCCCTCGCCATGGCCGGCGAGGTCGACGGCTGGATTGCCACCATGGCCGCCCTCGACGCCGAAGACCGGCTGAGGGCCGGACTGGCGGCCGCACGCTTGCGCGATGCCGAATCCGGCACCACATCCGTCGGGCCGCACCGCAGCGACCTTGCGGTCAGGCATCTCGATTTGGATCTGCCCGCTGCCGAAGGATCGACCGGCCAGCAGAAGGCGATCCTGGTATCGATCGCTCTTGCCCATGCGCGGCTGGTCGCGATGTCGCGCGGCAGACCGCCGTTGCTTTTGCTCGACGAGATCGCGGCCCACCTCGATGCCGAACGGCGTGTGGCGCTGTTCGACGAGGTGGTGGCGCTGGGGGCACAGAGTTGGATGACCGGCACTGACGCCGAGCTTTTCAAGCCGCTGGCCGGCCGCGCGCAAATGTTGCGCGTGGCCGACGGATCGATCGCGGCGCACTGAACCTTTTCAGGACCAGAACGATGAGCGACAACGAACTGAACCGCGAAGCCGCCGGCAATGGCGAAGACTACGGCGCCGATTCGATCAAGGTGCTGCGCGGACTGGAGGCCGTGCGCAAGCGTCCAGGCATGTATATCGGCGACACCGACGACGGCACCGGTCTGCACCACATGGTCTACGAGATCGTCGACAACGCGATCGATGAGGCGCTCGCCGGCTACTGTGATCGCGTCGACGTCGTGCTGCATGGCGACGGCTCGGCGACGATCCGCGACAACGGCCGCGGCGTGCCTGTCGACATCCACAAGGAAGAGGGTATCTCCGCCGCCAACGTGATCTTCACACAGCTCCACGCCGGCGGAAAGTTCGACCAGAACTCCTACAAGGTGTCGGGCGGCCTGCACGGCGTCGGCGCCGCCGTCGTCAATGCGCTCAGCTCGCACCTTGACCTGCGTATCTGGCGCAACGGCAAGGAATATTACATGCGCTTTCGCCATGGCGATGCCGAGAAGGATCTCGAGCTCGTTGGCGAGGCACCGGAAGGAAAGCGCGGCACGGAGGTTACCTTCCTGCCCTCGACGGAAACTTTCACCAAGACCGAGTTCGATTTCTCTACCCTGGAGCACCGCCTTCGCGAGCTGGCGTTCCTGAACTCCGGCGTGCGCATCGTCCTCACAGACGAACGCGCCGCCGAACCCAAGGTCTCTGAACTGTTCTACGAAGGCGGCGTAGAGGCTTTCGCGAAATACCTCGACCGCAACAAGACCGTGCTGCATTCGCCGCCGGTCTCGATTCGCGGCGAGAAGGACGGTATCTCAGTCGAAGTCGCGATGCAGTGGAACGACAGCTATCACGAGACGATGCTGTGCTTCACCAACAACATCCCGCAGCGGGACGGCGGTACGCATCTGGCCGGCTTCCGCGGCGCCCTGACGCGCACGCTGAACAAGTACGCCGACGAAGGTGGCATCTCGAAGAAGGAGAAAGTCTCGCTGACCGGCGACGATATGCGCGAGGGACTGACCTGCGTACTGTCGGTCAAGGTCCCTGATCCGAAGTTCTCCTCCCAGACCAAGGACAAGCTGGTCTCGTCCGAGGTCCGTCCGGTGGTCGAATCGGTGGTCGGCGACAAGCTTGGTCAGTGGTTCGAGGAGCATCCCGGCGAAGCCCGGAAGATCCTCACCAAGGTGGTCGAGGCCGCCGCCGCCCGCGAAGCCGCCCGCAAGGCTCGCGAGCTCACCCGCCGCAAGGGCGCACTCGATGTCTCGTCACTGCCCGGCAAGCTCGCAGACTGCCAGGAACGCGATCCGGCGCTCTCCGAACTGTTCATCGTCGAGGGCGATTCGGCCGGCGGCTCGGCCAAGCAGGGCCGCAATCGCGCAAATCAGGCCATTCTGCCGTTGCGCGGAAAAATCTTGAACGTCGAGCGTGCGCGCTTCGACAAGATGTTGAGCTCGCAGGAAATCGGCACGCTGATTACAGCGCTGGGCACGGGGATCGGCCATGACGATTTCGACCAGAGCAAGCTCCGCTATCACAAGATCATCATCATGACGGACGCCGACGTCGACGGCTCCCACATCCGCACTCTGCTGATGACCTTCTTCTATCGCCAAATGCGTCCGCTGATCGATTCGGGCCATCTGTACATCGCCCAGCCGCCATTGTTCAAAGCAGCCAAGGGCAAATCGGCGATCTATCTCAAGGACGAACGTGCACTCGACGATCACCTGATCGAGAGCGGCCTGGAAGGCGCGTCGTTCAAGCTGGGGGACGGCTCGGTACAGGCCGGCGCCGACTTGCGTCAGACCGTTGACATCGCGCGTTCCGTTTCCAACCTGGTCAAGCCGCTGTCGCTGTCGCGCCGCGTCACCAGCCAGGCCGTGATCGAGCAGGCCGCAATCGCCGGCGCCTTCAAGCCCGACGTGCTGGCGGATTCCGAACTGGCGCGCCAGACCGCCGACTACATCGCGCGCCGGCTCAACGCGGTGAGTGCACCCCTCGAGCGCGGCTGGACGGGTGAGCCCATGCCCGACGGGGGGCTCGCCTTCGTGCGCCGGCTGCGCGGCGTCCAGGAACGCCACGTGATCGACGGCCCGCTGATCAAGAGCGCCGAGGCGCGCCGCCTCGATGCCCTGGCCGATTCACTGCAGTCGATCTATCTCAAGCCCGGCCTGTTTGTAGTCAAAGACAAGGAAACGCCGATCACATCGCCGACCGCGCTGTTTGCTGCTGTGCTGGAAGCCGGCCGCAAAGGCGTCACGATTCAGCGCTACAAGGGGCTGGGCGAAATGAATCCAGATCAGCTCTGGGAGACGACGCTCGATCCAGAGGCGCGTACCTTGCTGCAGGTCAAAATCAACCACGCCGACGAAGCCGATGAGATTTTCTCGACCCTGATGGGCGATGTCGTCGAACCGCGCCGCGATTTCATCCAGGACAACGCGCTAAAGGTTGCAAATCTCGATGTCTAGGCTGGTTGCGCTCTTTGTGGTTCTTCTGGCCTCGATCGCCCCGGCGGTCGCGCAGCAACTGCCAGGGGGCGCGGCACCGCCTGTACATCCCGGCACCAAACTCAACTTCGCGCCCACAATCGGGGCCGCCCAGTTGGAGCGCTCCTATACCCAGCCGATCGGCCGCGACGTGCACTACGTCTACGGCTATTCCATCGACAAGATGCACATCACGGTGTTCCTGTTCGACGGCGGTCGACGGGTGCCGGCGGGCCCCGACAATCCGAGCGTGGTCAGCGAATTCGCGACCGAGATCGACGCCACCGAGAAAATGGCCAAGACCGATGGCTATACCGGCTTCGAGAGGCCCTCGGTGCCGTCGGCCTGCACCTATGGCCCGATCACTTTTCGCTGCGTCGTCTATAGTGCCGCAACACGGCAAGGCCGTGTCTTCAGCAAATTGATGATGACCGGATACCGTGACCACTTCCTGAAGGTCAGGATCGACTGGGCGCAGTCTCTCAACCAAACGTCAGCCGACGCCGATCGCGCGTTGCGGGCCTTCATTCCGGCATTGGTTCGTTAGACCCTCGGCGCCGGCCAGCGCCGGCTACAGCACCATCTGTGTCTGCGTGACGACGGCAACCAGCTTGCCCTCCGAAGTCGTGATACGCGTGGTCCAGACTTGGGTCCGCCGGCCGCGATGAACCGGCGTGGTCTCGCCAACAATGGTGGCGCCGATCGGGGCGGGCCCCACGAAGTTGGTCTTGCTCTCGATTGTGGTCGTGCCCTGCCCTTCCTTGAGATTCAGCACGGTCGCTGCCGCACCGAGCGTGTCGGCGAAAGCCATGACCGCGCCGCCATGCAGGATCTCGGGCCGCGTACAGAGCTCGGGTTTGACCACCATTTCGGCCTTCACACCCGTCTCGCTCGCGGCCACGAATTTGAGCCCCAGCACCTTGGCAAAAGGCAATTGGTGGTCATTCAGGAACTGGGTCTTGTCCATTTCGGCTTCTCCTCAGCGGGCGGCGTCCAGCCGCCGCAGGCCGAGATACTCCAGAATGGCGAGGTCGGCCACGATCAGTGCGACGACGACGATGCCTGCCACGCCAGCCACCGTCCACGATGCCGGCAGAAGCAGAACGACCGCACTACCAACGACCCAGGCGATGTCGGCAGCAAGCACCAGGCGCGCCAAGCCGGCCGGCAGGGGATGGCGCGAGGCGATGAAGGCGCAGAGGGCACCAAACAGGATTACACCTAGGCCGAGCACCTCGAAGACGATCGCAAGACCGAGACCCACCACGGAGACCGGTTCGTACGCGGCGATGGCAGCGAAAGGCGAGGCGAAGCCCACAAGGATAGCCCCGGAAATAGCGGAAAATGCCGCGTTACCCCACATGGTGCGGCGCAGCAGGCGGTCGGATGAAGCGGTCATGACGTCCTCCTTGAATTGAACGTGGGCCGCAGAATCGACCTGTTGGCGCCAAGCTCTCAATTACGAGGGAGGTAATCGGCAGGCGGGTGGCCCGGTGTTAGCTTTCCCGGCATGAGCGCCCCGTCCGTCGTCTCCTCGAACCAACCCGA
>CAWUOG010000177.1:0-6220 GCA_963923875.1 uncultured Alphaproteobacteria bacterium | reverse complement strand
GTCGCGTCGAGTCTGAGAGCCGGCTTGAAAATCTTGCCGACGCCGGTGAGCGGCATGACCGGAATCGGCACGACCTGCACCGGCACCGCGGCGCGTTCGGGGATTTCCGCGCGGCACCATTCGCGCAGCTCCTCGGCCGTCGCGCGGGCGTTGGGCTTCAGCTGCACGAAGGCCATCGGCAGTTCGCCGGCATAGCTGTCGGGCAGGCCGACCGCGGCGGCGGTCTCGACGGCGGGATGGCGGACCAGCGCCTCCTCGATGACGATCGGATCGATGTTGTGGCCGCCGCGGATGATCAGGTCCTTCGAGCGCCCGGTGAGCCAGAGATAGCCGTCCCTGTCGAGCCGGCCGAGATCGCCGCTGTCCAGCCAGCCCTCGGCCAGCATCGCGCCCTTGTCGTGGCGCTTGTCGAGATAGCCCGGCGTCACCTGCGGCCCGCGCATCAGCACGTGGCCGATCGTGCCCAGGGCGCAGTCGCCCTTGATCGTGCCATCCGCGGCGACGTCGGCGATGCGGACCTCGGTGTAGGGCAGGCGCAGGCCGACCGAGCCCGGCCGGCGATCGCCCTGCATCGGGTTCATGGTCGAATAGCAATGCACCTCGGTCATGCCGTAGCCCTCGATCACCGGCACTTTCAGTTCGGCTTCGATGCGCCGGATCAGCTCCACCGGCACGGTCGAGCCGCCGCTGACGAAGCATTTCAGCGACGAGAGGTCGTGGCCGTCGCGCGGCACGTTCATGATCGCGGCCAGGGTCGTCGGCACGGCGCCGGCGATGGTCACCTTGTTGCGCTCGACCAGGCTCCACCAGTCGCGCACCACGTTGGGATTGCGCGCGCCCAGCGGCGTCGGGATCACCACCGTCCAGCCGTTGGCGATCGGCGACAGCGCGCCGAAGATCGAGCCGCCGACATGGAACTGCGGCAGCGGATTGATCAGGACGTGTTCGGCCTCCAGGCCGAAATTGAGCGCGTTGCTCCAGGCCGCCAGCGCCAGCGCGCCGTGCGTGTGCCGGGCGAGCTTCGGGAGTCCGGTCGTGCCGCCGGTATGGAACAGCGCCGCCACCGTGTCGCGCTCGAGCTTCTTGGGCGCGATCAGGCTGTCGTCCGGCTGCACCGACAGCTCGCGCTCGAACTCGAAGATGCCGACCTCGTTGCGGTTGCGGCCCCCGACGCGGAACACCGCGAGGCCGGGGATCGTCTTTCGAATCTCCTCGACCTTGGGCCAGATGTCGGCGAACAGCGACGGGTCGGCCGCGATCAGGGCGCGCGAGCCGGCCTCCTTCATGATGCCGGCGATCTGCGAGGCATTGAGGAAGTAGTTCACCGGATTGGCGATCGCGGCGATCTCGGCGCCCCACAGCGCATAGAACGTCTCCGGCACGGACGGCAGCAGGATCGTGACGGTGTCGCCGGGACCGATACCGTGCGCGGCCAGCACGTTGGCGGTCTGGATCGTGCGCTTGAGCAGCTCTGCGTAGGTGATGTCGCGCACCGGATCGTTCGGGCCGGTGCCGGCGAGCGATCGGATGGCCACCCGGTTGGCATGGCGCGCCGCGGAGTCCTGCAGCAGGTCGAGCACGTTCCGGAGCAGCAGACGCTCGCCGACCGGCACCCGTTCGTAGGCGAGAATGTCGGCTTCGGTACGGAACGTCATGACGGCCCTCTAGGCGTTTCCTGCTTTTCCTTGAGGGTCAGGGATAGCAGGAAGTGTTGAAGGCGCCTATGCCATGAGTACCGCCTCATCCTGAGGAGCGCCCGAAGGGCGCGTCTCGAAGGATGGGCAACAGACGAGGTGCTCGTTCCCATCCTTCGAGACGCATTGCTTCGCAATGCTCCTCAGGATGAGGCTGTTCGCCTGCTTGCCGCCTACACCACCGCGTTCCGCGCGATCACCTCGCGGTAGAAGGCGGCGCTGAGCTTGGGCGTGCGGCGCTGGGTCCCGGGATCGACGTGCATCAGGCCGAAACGCGACGTGTAGCCGTCGGCCCATTCGAAATTGTCGAGCAGGCTCCACAGGAAATAGCCGCGTACCGGCACGCCCTCCGCCGTGGCGCGCTGCAGATGGGTGAGGTAGTTGCGCAGGTACATCACGCGGTCGACGTCGTTGATCGCGCCGCCGGTAGCCGGCTGATCGGCTCCCGAGGTGCCGTTTTCCGTGACGTAGATTTCCCGGGCCTTCCACAGCCGCGCGACATGGCGCGGCGCCCAGTACATCGTCTCCGGCGCGACCTTCAGCCAGGGCGTCGAGTCCATGTGCGGATGCGACGACGGCGGCTCGATGGTCTCGAAGCCGCGGGCACTTTCGTTGGCCACGACATAGGGGCCGGACGTGTAGACGTTGATGCCGACGAAATCGACCGGGCTGCCGATCGCCTTGAGGTCCTGCGGCGTGAACACGGGCGCGTCGGCGCCCTGCTGCGCCAGCCAGTCGTCGCTGTAGCGGCCCTCCATCATCACGGTCAGATAGGGCGCGTTCAGCTCGCGCGTGGCGAGCTCGGCGGCGCGCACATTGTCGGGCGTGTCGATCGCCGGCACCGCCACGGTGAGATTCTCGGCCGGTCCGATCTGCGTGCCCTTGCGGGTGGCGGCGCGCAGGGCCTGCAGGCCCAGACCGTGCGCCAGCACGGCGTGATGGCGCACCTGGTTCAGCTCGCGGCGCGGCAGCTTCAGGCCGGGCGCGAAGACGCCGAAGTTATGGCCGTGCTCGACGACGGTCAGGATCTCGTTGAGCGGGAAGAAGCGGCTGACCCGGTCGCTCAGCCGCGCGCCGACATGGCCCGCATAGTCGGCGAAGGCCTGGGCGGTGTCGCGCGACTGCCAGCCGCCGCGGTCCTGCAACGGCTGGGGCAGGTCCCAGTGATAGAGTGTCGCCCACGGCTCGATGCCGGCGCGCAGCAGCTCGTCGATCAGACGGTCGTAGAAGGCGAGACCCTGCGGATTGGGCTTGCCGGTCCCGTCGGGAAAGACGCGCGACCAGGCGATCGAGAAGCGGTACGTGCGCACGCCCAGCCCCTTCATCAGCGCGACGTCTTCCTTGTAGCGACGGAAATGGTCGACGCCGTTCTCGCCGGTGGTGCCGTCCTTGATGCGGCCGGGCGTGCGGCCGAACACGTCCCAGATCGAGGGGCCGCGGCCTTCCTCGGCGGGCGCACCCTCGACCTGGTAGGACGAGGTCGCGGTGCCCCAGCGGAATCCGTCGGGAAAGGAGAGGCGCGGCATGGCCCGGGCATTGGGGCGGGAATTGTTGCTGCGCGCAAGAGCCGGTGACAGCAGCGCCGGCGCCGCCAGTGCCGAGGGCAGGACCGCGGCCAACAGGGCGCGGCGGGAGAAACGCGACGGGGACACAGCGCGTCTGCAAGCATCGTTCGTGCCAGCAGGGCGGCCAACGGACAGGCGTTCCCGCATACCGCCTTGCAGTGACGCTGCTGTCGCAACCCGCGACGGCAGACCCCTCCACGACCAGTCGCGGGGCGCGGCGGACGGCGGTAGAATGATCACTGCATGAGCCTGGAAGGAGCCCTCAAAGCTCTGGTCGACAAGACGTTGGTCCGGCTGTTGCGTTACGTCCGGGACCGGGTCTCGCCTGCCGAGGAGCGCGACGACGATGTCGTGA
This sequence comes from uncultured Alphaproteobacteria bacterium, assembly GCA_963923875.1. GTDB lineage: Bacteria > Pseudomonadota > Alphaproteobacteria > Reyranellales > Reyranellaceae > Reyranella. Next base: position 2,606 of record CAWUOG010000177.1, on the reverse strand, counting down.
AGCTCGTGCATCGCCGCGCGCTGCACTCCTCGGCCGAGTTCGTCGAAGCGCATCTCGACCGCGCGATGCTGTTTGCCAAACGCGAGTCCCTGTGGCGCTACATCGCCGGCAAGGCCACGGGCGAGGGATTGTGCGCCGAGTTCGGCGTCCATACCGGCTGGTCGATCAATCACCTGGCGCGCCTGCTCAAGCCACGCGGGCTCACCATCTACGGCTTCGATTCCTTCAAGGGTCTGCGCGAGGACTGGCACGGCACCTCGATGGCGGCCGGTCATTTCGATCTCGGCGGCGAGGCGCCGGCGGTCGAGGACAACGTCACCCTGGTGGCGGGCTGGATCGACCAGACCCTGCCGGCCTTCCTCTCGGCGCATCCCGGCGAGCTGTTCTCGTTCGTGCACATCGATCTCGACACGTTCGAGAGCGCCTCGATGGTGCTGGCGCTGCTCGCCGGCCGGATCGCGCGCGGCACAATCGTGCTGTTCGACGAATATATCGGCGTGCCCAACTGGAAGCAGGGCGAGTTCCGCGCCTGGCAGGAATTCGCCGCCCGCCAGGGGCTGCGCTTCCACTATCTCGGCTTCTCGGCGACGCAGGCCGCCCTGCAGGTGCTGTGAACCGGGCAGGGAGGGGGGAGTCCCCCCAAAACGATAAAAAGTGCCGAAAAGCCTTATTTGACGGGCTTAAACCTTTATCGGTGCAGCGATAAAAAATCGATAATTTCCGGGGAAACGATAAATTCCCCGCCTACTCCGGCTTGATCCCCTTGTCGCGAATGATGCGGCCCCAGCGGTCGGTCTCGGCCTGCACGAAGGCCGCGAATTCGGGCTGCGGGTTGCCGACGGACTCGGCGCCGAGCTTGGCGAGCTGCTCGATCACATCGGGCCGCCGCAGCACCTTGGCCGACGCGTCGTGCAGTTTCGCGACGATGTCGCGCGGCGTGCCGGCCGGCACGAACAGACCGTTCCAGCCGATCATCTCGTAGCCCGCGACGCCCGCCTCCTGCAGCGTCGGCAGGTCGGGCACCAGCGCGACGCGTTTGGCGCTGGTGACGGCCAGTGCCCGGAGCTTGCCGTCCTTCACCAGCGGCAGGGTGCCGGGCACGTTTTCGACCATGAAGGCGAGCTGGCCCGCGACGAGGTCGGCCAGCGCGGGCGCGCCGCCCTTGTAGGGCACGTGCGTGGCATCGAGGCCGGTCACCGATTTCAGCGATTCGACGGCGAGGAAGGGGGTGCTGCCGATGCCGCCGGACCCGTAGTTCAGCTTGCCGGGGTTGGCCTTCGAATAGGCGACCAGTTCGGCGAAGGATTTCACCGGCAGGGCGGGATGCACCACCACCATCAGTGGCGCGCTGTTGATCATGGTGACGGGCAGCAGGTCCTTCAGCGGGTCGTAGCCCATCTGCGCGAACAGGAACGGGCTGACCAGCATCGCCTGGTTGGCGATCAGCATCGTGTAGCCGTCGGGCGCCGCCTTGGCGACGATCTCGGCGCCGACATTGCCGCCGGCGCCCGGCTTGTTGTCGACCACGACCTGCTGGCCCAGCGCCTCGGTGAGGTGCTGCGCCAGGATGCGCGCCATGATGTCGAGGATGCCCGCCCCGGCGGCGAACGGCACGACGAAGCGGATCGGCCGCGTGGGCCAGCTCTGGGCCTCTGCCGGCAGCGCCGCCAGCACGGGCGCCGCGAGCAGGGAGCGGCGGCGGATCACTTCATCGCCTCCTCGGCGAGCGTGGTGTCGACGCAGGACTCGAAGGGGATATCGCGCACGATCGTGCCGGCCGCGCGCATGGCGGCATGCAGGCGGTCGTAGCCGTCGCGCTGGATCACCGGATTGTCGTTCCACAGTTTCAGCGCGCGGTAGCGTTCGATGCACTGCGCGAACAGTTCCTCCGGCACGTCGGGGAAATAGGGATGCAGCAGTCTGGCAATCTCCGCCGCCTTGGTCTTGCCGAACCAGCCCAATGTCTTGTGCACGGCGCGGGTCATCTTCAGCAGTTCGTCGTGGTGCGACTTCAGGATGTCGCGCTTCGTCACGAGCGTGGTGTAGGCGGTGAGGCCGCGGTTGGCGGCGGCGTACCAGATGTGGCCGGCGCCGGAGCGCACCAGCCGCTCGGCGAAGGGCTGGAAGACCTGGATGGCGTCGAACGCGCCCGCGCGCAACGCCGCCTCGTTCTCGGCCATGGTCTTGTCGTAAGTGCGCTGCAGGCCGTCCGGCGCGACACCCGCCTTGCGGATGTCGTTGGCGAGGCAGATCCACGGTGTCGGCACTTCCGAGACGACGGCGAATTTCAGCATGCGCAGGTCGGAGAACTTGAAGCCGGGATTGGGCAGGCGGCCGACGATGAAGAACGGGTCGCGCGCGACGACGTCGCAGAAGCAGACCAGCGGCGATTTCGGGTCGGCGTGATGGTTGTTGATCACGCGCAGCGGGCCGCCCCACATCACGTCGACCTCGCCCGCCATCAGCGCCTTCTGCGCCGCGGCGGGATCGGTCGAGCCGCGCAGCGCGACCTCGATGCCGGCTTCCCGGAAGGCGCCGGTCGCCTCCGCGGCATAGAAGGGCGCGTAGAAGAGCGCGCGGAAATTCTCGGACAGACGAATGGCCAT
>CAWUOG010000176.1:0-6254 GCA_963923875.1 uncultured Alphaproteobacteria bacterium | reverse complement strand
CCGGCGGGCGGCGCAGCAGCAGCGACATCTGGCGGTAGGCGACGGCCTGCTTGGAGAGATCGTCGTACACGATCACGGCGTGCATGCCGTTGTCACGGAAGTACTCGCCCATGGCGCAGCCGGTGTAGGGCGCCAGGAACTGCATCGGCGCCGGGTCGGACGCGGTGGCGGCGACGACGATGGAGTATTCCATCGCGCCGTTGTCCTCGAGCGTCTTGACGATCTGCGCCACGGTCGAGCGCTTCTGGCCGACGGCGACGTAGACGCAGTAGAGCTTGCGGCTCTCGTCGTTGCCCTTGTTGATCGGCTTCTGGTTCAGGAACGTGTCGATCGCCACGGCGGTCTTGCCGGTCTGGCGGTCGCCGATGATCAGCTCGCGCTGGCCGCGGCCGACCGGGACCAGGGTGTCGATCGCCTTGAGGCCGGTCTGCATCGGCTCGTTGACCGACTTGCGCGGGATGATGCCCGGCGCCTTGAGCTCGACGAGGCGGCGCTCGGTCGAGGCGATCGGGCCCTTGCCGTCGATCGGGTTGCCGAGGCCGTCGACCACGCGGCCGAGCAGGCCCTTGCCGACCGGCACGTCGACGATGGTGCCGGTGCGCTTGACCGTGTCGCCTTCCTTGATGGTGCGGTCTTCGCCGAAGATCACGACGCCGACATTGTCGCGCTCGAGGTTCAGCGCCATGCCCTTGATGCCGCCCGGGAACTCGACCATCTCGCCGGCCTTGACGCTGTCGAGGCCGTAGACGCGTGCGATGCCGTCACCGACGGAGAGAACCTGACCGACCTCGGCGACTTCGGCCTCGGTGCCGAAGTTGGCGATCTGCTGCTTCAGAATGGCCGAGATTTCGGCGGCACGGATATCCATTTAGGCAACTCCCTTCATGGCAAGCTGCAGTCGGGCGAGCTTGCTGCGGATGGACGAATCGAACAGGCGCGAACCCACCTTCACGACGAGACCGCCGAGAATGTCGGGATTGACCTGGGCATCGACGGAAACCTTGGCGCCGCCCAGCACCGAGCGCAGCGCGTCGGTGAGCGCCTGCATCTGGGCCGGGGTCAGCGGAACGGCGGAGGTGACGGTGGCGGTGGTCTCGCCGCGGCGGCTCGCCAGCTCGGCGAGATAGGCCGACGCCATCGCCGGCAGGTCGCGGGCGCGGCCGTTGGCGGCGACGGTGCCGACGAAGCTTCGGGTCAGGCCGCTGATGCCCGCGGCGTCGAGCACGGCGAGCAGCGCCTTGCCCTGCAGCGAGCGGGCGATCACCGGGCTCGCGATCAGGCGGGCGAGGTCGGCGCTCTCGGCGACGAGCTTGCGGAAAGTGGTGAGATCCTGAGCGACGGCATCGAGCGACTTGGCGGTGTCCGCCAGTTCGAAGAGGGCGCTGGCGTAGCGTCCGGCGACGCCTGAGGTGGCCGATGTAGACACGTCGAAAGCCTCTCCCTGCCCCTATGGGGGCCGGCAAGCCGTTGAATCCCCGTGCTTTTCCGGAAGAACGCAGAGCCCCACCCCGGAAAGGCGGGCGTTTCTACCAAGGGGGTTTTCCCCGCGCAAGGTTGCTAAAGACGCGAATTACCTGCCTTTTCCGCGCGTTATGTCACAGGAAGGAATAGGGATCGACGTCGACCTGCAGCCGCACTGATCCGGGCAGCCCGATCTTCTCCAGCCAGCCGTGCAGCAGGGGTTGCACAGCGACATCGCGCGCCGCCTTGAGCAGGAATCGCCGCCGGTGGCGGCCCCGCAGCAGGGCCAGCGGCGCCGTCGAGGGCCCAAGCACGGTAACGCCCGGCTGGTGCGGGGCCCGCCGCGCGAGCGCGGCACAGACGTTATCCACCGCCGCCGGGTCGGGCCCGGAAATGATCAGCGAGGCGAGCCTTCCGAAGGGCGGCATGCCGGCCAGCTCGCGGTCATGCAGTTCGGCGGTCACGAAGCGGTCGCGCTGACCCGAAACCAGGGCCTGCATCACCGGATGCTCGGGCATGTGGGTCTGCACCAGCGCCCGCCCCGGCCGGTCGGCGCGGCCGGCGCGGCCGGCCACCTGGTAGAGCAGCTGGAAGGTCCGCTCAGCCGCCCGCAGGTCGCCGCCCTTGAGGCCGAGATCGGCATCGACCACGACGACCAGGGTCAGCTTGGGAAAGTGGTGGCCCTTCGCCGCCATCTGCGTGCCGATCAATATGTCGATCTGGCCGCTCTCCATGCGCTCGACCGCCTCGGTCGCTTCGGTGCGGCTGACCAGGGTGTCCGAGGTGAAGAGTTCGAGCCGCGCCTCGGGGAACAGGTCCAGCGCCTCCTCGGCCAGCCGCTCGACGCCCGGCCCGCAGGCCACGAACTGGTCGGGCGTGCCGCAATATTTGCAGGCCTGCGCGGGCGGCTCACCGTAGCCGCAGTGATGACAGACCAGCGTGCGCCTGAAGCGATGCTCGACCAGCCAGGACGAGCATTGCGGGCACTCGATGCCGTGGCCGCAGGCGCGACACAGCGTCATCGGCGCATAGCCGCGGCGATTGAGGAACAGCAGGGTCTGCTCGCCGGCCTCGAGGGTCTGCTTCATCGCCTCGACGACGGGAGGCGAAAGCCAGCGGCCGCGCGGCGGCGGCTGCCTGCGCAGATCGATCGCCTCGATGGCGGCGAGCTGGCGGCCGCCGTGACGGTCCGGCAGATGCAGGGTGCCGTAGCGGCCGGCGCTGACGTTGGTCACGCTCTCGAGCGACGGCGTCGCCGAGGCGAGCACGATCGGCGCGCCGACCAGGCGCGCGCGCACCACGGCCATGTCGCGCGCGTTGTAGCAGACGCCTTCCTCTTGCTTGAACGAGCTGTCGTGCTCCTCGTCGACCACGATCAGGCCGAGCGACGCGAACGGCAGGAACAGCGCCGAGCGCGCGCCGACGACCACGCCGACCCTGCCCTCGGCGACGGCGCGCCAGGTTTCGCGGCGCTCGAGGCTGGTCAGGCCCGAGTGCCACGGCGCCGGCGGACAGCCGAAGCGGTCCTCGAAGCGCTTCAGCCACTGCGCCGTCAGCGCGATTTCCGGCAGCAGGACCAGCACCTGTCGTCCCGCGCCCAGCGCTGCCGCGATCGCCTCGAAATAGACCTCGGTCTTGCCCGCGCCGGGCACGCCGTCGAGCAGGGTCGCGGAAAAGGCGTGCGCCTTAACCTTCTCGACCAGCGCGTCGGCCGACGCCTTCTGCTCGGCCGACAGCTCATGGCCGTCGCGGCTGCCGTCGGGCCGCGGAAAGGAGCGCCGCATCGTGCGTTCGAGGGCTTCCAGAAGGCCCGCCGCGGCCATGGTCTTGACCACCGATGTGCCGACGCCGGCAAGGTGTGCCAATTCCGCCGCCGGCATGGCCGGCCCGTCCTGGAGCGCCGCCAGCACGCGCTTGCGCGCCGCCGTGAGCTTCAGCGTATCGTCGGTCGCGCTGTCGGCGGCGCGGTAGATCAGTTCGGTGCGCGGCGCCTCCAGCGCCGAGGGTACGCTCATCGCCATCCGCAGCACCGCCCCGGGCGGCGACAGGGTGTAGGCCGATACCCAGTCGACGAACCGGCGCAGCGGCTCGGCCATCGGCAGCGCCGGGAGCACCTGCAGTATGTCGCGCAGCTTCTCGGGCGCGACCTCGCCCGAGCCCTCGCCCCACACCACGCCGACCGTCTCGCGCTTGCCGAGCGGCACCACGACGAAGTGGCCCGGCGCCACCTCGATCTCGTCGGGCACGCTATAGTCATAGGCATCGGCCAGCGGCAGCGGCAGCAGGACGCGCACGGTACGCTTGGCCGCTGCCCTTCCCGGCACGGCGCTGTTTTCCACCGATTCAGCCCCCGAATCAGCGCTCACTGGGAGGGCCCGGTCTGCTAGAAATTGTGGTGGCGCGTCCATACGAACCACTGGCCATTGGGGTAGTCTATATGAAGTTCTTCGTCGATACCGCCGACGTCGCCGAGATCAAGGACCTCGCGGCCTCCGGGCTGCTCGACGGGGTGACGACGAATCCCTCCCTGATCCACAAGTCGGGGCGCCAGATGCTCGACGTGATCAAGGAGATCTGCGCCATCGTGCCCGGCCCGGTCAGCGCCGAGACGGTCGCCACCGATCACAAGACCATGCTCGAGGAAGGCCGCAAGCTCGCCAAGCTGGCCAAGAACGTCGCGGTGAAGGTGCCGCTGACACCGGATGGCCTCAAGACCTGCAAGGCGCTGGCCGCCGAAGGCACCATGGTCAACGTCACGCTCTGCTTCTCGGCGGCCCAGGCGCTGCTCGCGGCCAAGGCCGGCGCCAGCTTCATCTCGCCCTTCGTCGGCCGCCTCGACGACATCGGCCAGGACGGCATGCATCTCATCGAAGAGATCATGACGATCTACCGGCAATATCCGCACTTCAAGACCGAGGTGCTGGTGGCGTCGGTGCGCCACACGATGCACGTCGTACAGGCCGCGAAGCTCGGCGCCCATGTCGCCACTGTGCCGCCCAACGTGCTGCGGCAGCTGTTCAAGCACACGCTGACCGACAACGGACTGAAGGCGTTCCTCGACGACTGGGCCAAGACGGGCCAATCCATTCTGTAAGGGGGCGATCCTATGAGCGGTGACAACACCGTAACGGCGCCCGATGGCTCCGGAAGGCAGGTCAAGGTGATCACCGCCGACGACGTCGTGGCCTACCTCAAGGCCCACCCGGATTTCTTCGAAAAGAATGCCGAGCTTGCCGCAGGCCTCGCCCTGCCCGCCCCGGCCCACGGGCCGGGCGTGATCGACATGCAGCAGGCGATCCTCAAGCGCCTGCGCAGCGAGATCGACCGGCTGAAGGACGAGCGCACCGAGATCATCGCCAATTCCAAGCAGAACCAGATCGTCCAGAACCGTATCCAGGCGGCGGTGATCTCGATCATCCAGGCGACGACCTTCGAGAAGATGATCCATGTCGTGACGCACGAGCTGCCCGAGCTGCTCGACGTCGACTTCATCACCATCGCCATCGAGGCCAACGCCGATGCGCCCAAGCGGGTGCCGGTGCGCGGCGTCTACGTGCTGGCGCCGGGCGCGATCGACGCCGCGATCGGCCCCGACAAGCATGCCCGCCTGCGCAGCCACATCGCGGGCGAGGACGCCTTCTTCGGCGAGGTCTCGCGCTTCGTGAAATCCGACGTGCTGATGCGGCTCAAGGTCTCGAGCGGCTCGCCCGACGGCGTGATGTGCTTCGGCTCGCGCAATCCCGAGGCGTTTGGCCCCGAGCAGGCGACCGAGTTGCTGTTCTTCCTCGCCAAGGTGCTGGAGAACACCATCCGCGCGTGGCTCGACCTGCCCGAATAGCGGATTGCCTCGCATGACGGGGCCAACGACATGAACCTGACCGACGCCCAGGCCGAGTGGCGCGACTGGCTGAAGAGCGAGCGGCGGCTCGCCGTCCACACGCTGACCGCCTACGAGCACGACGTCGCCACCTTCCTGCAGTTCATCGCGGTCTATCTCGGCGCGCCGCCGACGCTCGAGGCATTGTCGAAGCTCAAGCCCGCCGAGTTCCGCGCCTGGCTGGCCGAGCGGGCGCGCAACGGCATGGCGCGCACCTCGACCGCGCGGGCCTTCTCCTCGGTGCGCTCGTTCTTCCGCTTCCTCGACAAGCGCGGGATGGCCCACAACGCCGCGATCGGCGCCATCCAGACGCCCAAGCTGCCGCGCTCCGTGCCGAAGGCGCTCTCCGAGCGCGACATGAACGACCTGCTCGACAGCACGCCCGACCAGGAGCGCGCCGCGTGGCTCGACCTGCGCGACCATGCCGTGCTGCTGCTGCTCTACGCCGCCGGCCTGCGCATCGGCGAGGCACTCGGCCTGACCCGGGCAATGGTCGACGGCCTTGTCGCGGCGGGCAACGACACGCTTTCGATCACCGGCAAGGGCAACAAGACCCGGCTCGTCCCGCTCTTGCCGCAGGCAGTCGACGCACTGAAAGCCTACCGCGATGCCTGCCCGTTCATGGCCACCCTCGGGCCGGGCGATGCATTCTTCCTCGGCGCGCGCGGCGGGCCGCTCGATCCGGCGATCGTGCAGAAGCGGGTGCGCGACCTGCGCCGTGCGCTCGGCCTGCCCGAGAGCGTGACGCCGCACGCGCTTCGCCACTCCTTCGCCACCCATCTGCTGGGCGCCGGCGGCGACCTGCGGACCATCCAGGAGCTGCTGGGGCATGCCAGCCTGTCGACGACGCAGCGCTATACCGACGTCGACGCCGAGCGCCTGAACGCGGTCTATCGCGCCGCCCATCCGCGGGCGG
>CAWUOG010000175.1:0-6301 GCA_963923875.1 uncultured Alphaproteobacteria bacterium | reverse complement strand
GCCGTCACGCCGGCGCAGGGGAGAGTGGCGCCTTCTTCGTAGGAGAGATGCGCGGGCAGCTTCACAACACCGTCCTCTTCCAGCACCGCGAACTCGGTCAGCATGCCGTCGATCGCACCGCCCATCGCCGAGGCGCCGACCCGCTCGTTGATCGGTCCGCCGAACCAGCGCTGCATGAAGCAGCCGGCGACCCGGTCGCCGGTCTTCACGCGGTTCACGCCGGGTCCGACCGCCACGACCTCGCCCGCGCCGTCGGACAGCGGAATCAGGTCGGGCTTGGGCGCGGCGCGTGCCGACTTGCCTTCGATGGTGAGCAGGTCGCGGTAGTTGAGCGATGTCGCACGGACCCTCACCAGCACCTGACGCGGGCCTGGCGTCGGTTCAGGCCGCTCGGTCATCGACAGGGAGTCTATTCCCTTGGGAACGGGAATGACCTGGCACTTCATTATTGGCTGCCCTTCATCTCGATGATGGTCTTGGCCATGACCGCTTCCTGGTCCCAGGGAAACAGGATCCAGGTATCCTGGCTGACCTCGGTGATGTAACTGTCGACCGTCGGCCGGCCGGCGGGCTTGGCGTAGACCGTGGCGAAATGAGCCTCCGGCAGCATGGCGCGCACGGCCCGGGCGGTAACGCCGGTATCGACAAGGTCGTCGACGATGAGCCAGCCCTTGCCACGCTCCTGCTCGGCGGCCGTGCCCTTGAGAGTCTCGACCTTGGCACCTCGTTCCATGCGGTCGTAAGTCGAGCAGCAGACGGTATCGATCAGTCGCAGGTTCAGTTCGCGCGCAATGATGGCGGCCGGCACCAGTCCGCCGCGGGTTATCGCCACCAGGCCTTTGAAGGGCCCGAGGTCGGCCAGCCGCCAGGCGAGCGCCCGGGCGTCACGGTGCAATTCCGTCCAGGAGACGGGAAACATCTTGTTGTAGCCGGTCCCTGCCATGTGACTTTCCTGTTTCTCCGGTCCGGTTTAGCTTGCACCGGCTGTGCATGGTGCACTAACACCTTCGGCCGGCCCATTGAAGGTCGGGCACAAGAAATCAGCAGGGACGGAGTCGGCGGAGAATTATGGGAATCGAGCTCAACGCCGACTTCTGGAGCGGCCTCGGCCAGATCATCCTGGTGAACATCCTGCTGTCCGGCGACAACGCGCTGGTCATCGCGATGGCCTGCCGCAATCTGGAGAAGCGGCACCAGAAGCCCGCGATCCTGGCCGGCAGCGCCGGCGCCATCGTGCTGCGAATCATCTTCGTGCTGATCATCGATCAGATCCTGAAGGTGCCGTACCTCAAGCTGATCGGTGGCGCATTGCTGCTGTGGATCGGCGTCAAGCTGGTGCAGGGTGATGAGGAAGCGGGAGAGGACGGCGTCAAGGCGTCGAGCTCGCTGTGGGGCGCGATCCAGACCATCATCATCGCCGACGCGGTGATGAGTCTCGACAATGCTATCGCCATCGCCGCTGCCGCCAAGGGCCACACCACCCTGATGGTGCTGGGCCTGCTGATCAGCATCCCCCTCATCATCTTCGGCGCCACCCTGATCATGTCGCTGCTCAACCGCTTCCCGATCATCGTCGTGGCGGGCGGCGGCCTGCTCGGCTGGATCGCGGGCGACGTGATCGCCACCGACCCGGGCTACGCCGACAAGCTCAACGCCATGATCCCGCACGCCCACCTGGTGTTCGAGATCGCGGGCGCCGTCATCACCGTGGCGATCGGCTATTTCCTGCAGTATCGCGCGCGCCAGCGCGCCCACGCCGAGCCGGTCGATCTCGCGGCCGGCGACAAGAAGGAGTAAGCCGGCATGGCCGAGATGAAGGCAATCCTGGTGGCCGTCGACGGGTCGGAGTGCTCCGACCGCGCGGCCAAGCACGGCATCACCCTGGTGCGCAGCGGCTTGTGTGCCGAGCTGCACCTGATCAACGTCCAGCCCAACCTCGGCGGCGCCATCGCCTCGTTCGTGGGCCGCGGCGACATCGACGCCTACCAGCGCGAAGAGGGCAAGAAGGCGCTTGCGTCGGCTGAGGCACTCGCCAAGCAGGCCGGCGTCTCGGCTACGGTCCATATCGGCGTCGGCCGTCAGGGCGCGATCATCAGCGATTTCGTCAGGAAGCTCGGCGCCGGCCTGGTGGTGATGGGCACTCGCGGCCACACTGGTCTGGCGGGCGTGCTGCTGGGCTCGGTTGCCCAGGACATCATCGCGCACATCGACGTTCCGGTGACGCTGGTCAAGTAACGGCGTCGCGCCGCTCGGGAGGCCTCGATGGAAGCACTCGGCCTCAGCCAAGGCGTCATGGTTGCCTTCGTTCAGGTCGTGCTCATCGACCTGGTGATGTCGGGCGACAACGCCATCATCATCGGCATGGCGGTCGCGGGCCTGCCCAAGGAAAACCGCGGCAGGATCATCTTCTGGGGTGTCGCCGGCGCCACTGTGCTGCGCATCGCCTTCGCCGCCGTCACGACCGAATTGCTGCAGATCATCGGCCTCACCCTGGCCGGCGGCCTGCTCCTGCTCTGGGTGGCCTGGCGCATGTATCGCGAACTGCGCGCCAAGGGCCGGTCCGAGGCAGAAGAGGCGCATGGCGCGGCGCCCAAGACCACGGCCCAGGCAATGCTGCAGATCATCGTCGCCGACATCTCGATGTCGCTCGACAACGTGCTCGCGGTCGCGGGCGCGGCACGCGACCACAAGATCGTGCTGTGGATCGGTCTCGCGCTCTCGGTGGTGCTGATGGCGGTGGCGTCGAATTTCATCGCCCGCGTCCTCGATCGCTATCACTGGATCGCCTGGCTCGGCTTCCTGATCATCCTCTATGTCGCCGGCGACATGATCTGGGACGGCACGCACGAGGTGGTTGCAGCCACCGGAAAGGCGTGAGACACCGGCCACGGACGGAGGTCACGTGACCGAACGATTGTGGCGACCGCACGAACTTGCTGCCTATGCCACCCTGCCCTGGGAAAGTCGCGGCCGGCTTCATGCCGAGCGTGAAGACCCCACGCGCAGTCCGTTTCAGCGCGATCGCGACCGCATCATCCATTCGACCGCCTTCCGGCGGCTGAAGCACAAGACGCAAGTTTTTGTCTATCACGAGGGCGATCACTACCGCACACGACTGACGCATTCGCTCGAGGTGGCGCAGATTGCACGCACCGTCTGCCGTACCTTGCGGCTCGACGAGGATCTCGGCGAAGCCGTGGCGCTGGCCCACGATCTTGGCCACACGCCGTTCGGCCATGCCGGCGAAGAGGCGCTCGACGCGGCAATGAAGCCATTTATGGGCTTCGACCACAACGCCCAGACACTCCGCATCCTGACCAAGCTCGAGGAACGCTACGCCGAATTCAACGGACTGAACCTTACCTGGGAAACGCTCGAGGGCGCGGTCAAGCACAACGGGCCGCTGATCAAGGACGGGCGGCGGCTGGAGGATCTGCCGGCGGCGATCGTCGAGTACAGCCGCGAGCACGACCTCGAGCTCACCGGCCATGCCGGGCCGGAGGCGCAGGTCGCGGCACTCTCCGACGACATCGCCTACAACAACCACGACATCGACGATGGGCTGCGCGCCGGCCTGTTCGAGATCGGGGACCTCAAGGGCCTGCCGCTGGTCGGCGAGAAGTTCGTCGAGGTCGAGCGCAAGTATCCCGGCATCGGCACGTCGCGGCTCGTGCACGAGGCGATCCGGCGGATGATCAATGCCATGGTCGAGGACGTGCTGGCCGAGACCCGCCGGCGGCTGGCCGAGGCAGCGCCGAAATCGGTCGCCGAAATCCGGGCGCTCGGTCGGCCGGTCGTCGCCTTCTCGGACGCGATGGCGGCCAACGATCGCACCATAAAGGCCTTCCTCTACAAGAACATGTACGAGCACTGGCTGCTCAACCGCTCGCATTCGAAGGCGCGCCGCGTGGTCATGGACCTGTTCGGCCTGCTGTTCGCGGAGCCCAATTGCCTGCCGCCGCCATGGCGGGAGCGTGCCGAGAAAGCCGAGCAGCCGGCCCGGGCGCGGCTGGTCGCCGACTATATCGCCGGCATGACCGACCGGTTCGCGCTCGACGAGCACAAGCGACTGTTCGACCTTTCGAACTGAGTGATTTCCGGCCACGGCAGGCTGCGTGGACAAATGGCCCGTCATGGGGGATACCCCCGCGCCATGAATCCCTACCGCCATTTCATCGGCGTGATCGAGGCCGCCCTGAAGGCCATGCAGGCCGCCGGCGAACTGCCGGCACCACTCGATCTTTCCGCCATCACCGCCGAGCCGCCGCGCGATCCCGCGCACGGCGACATCGCGACCAACGCCGCCATGGTGCTGTCCAAGGCTGCGGGCAAGAAGCCGCGCGACATCGCCGAGGGGCTGCTGGCTCGCCTCAGGGCCAATTCCGATGTGGTCGATGGAGCGGTCGCAGGCCCGGGCTTCATCAATCTCAAGATTGCCGACTCTTTCTGGCGAGAGCGGCTGCGCGACTGCCTGAAGGCGGAGGTCGCCTATGGCGATTCGACTCTCGGCGCCAGGAAGAAGGTGAACGTCGAATACGTGTCGGCCAATCCGACCGGACCGCTGCACGTGGCGCATGCGCGCGGTGCGGTAGTGGGCGATGCGCTGGCCAACCTGCTGCTCAAGGCGGGCTACGACGTCACCAAGGAATATTACATCAACGATGCCGGCGCGCAGGTCGACACGCTCGGGCGCTCGACCTACCTCCGATACAAGGAGGCGCTCGGCGAGGATATCGGTGCGATCCCGGAAGGCCTCTATCCCGGCGAGTACCTGAAGGAAGTGGGCGCGGCGATTGCCAAGCGCGACGGTGCGCGCTGGATCGGCAAGCCCGAGGCCGACTGGCTGCCCGAAATGCGCACCTTCGCGATCTCGACCCTGATGGCCGAAATCAAGGCCGATCTCGCGACCATGGGCGTGAACATAGAAGTCTATTCATCCGAGCGGGCGCTGGTCGAAGGCGGCGCGGTCGATCGCGCGTTCGACGATCTCACGAAGCAAGGCCTGATCTATCAAGGCCGGCTCGAGCCGCCCAAGGGCCAGAAGCCCGACGATTGGGAGGACCGCGAGCAGACGCTGTTCCGTGCCACCCAGTTCGGCGACGAGGTCGACCGCCCACTCAAGAAGTCGGACGGCAGCTGGACCTACTTCGCCAACGACATTGCCTATCATTTCGACAAGTATCGCCGTGGCTTCGCGGACATGATCGACATCTGGGGCGCCGACCATGGCGGCTACGTGAAGCGCATGAAGGCGGCGGTGAGCGCCATCACGGGCAAGAGAGGCGAACTCGACGTCAAGCTCTGCCAGCTCGTGAAGGTGCTGCGCAACGGCGAATTGGTGCGCATGTCCAAGCGCGCCGGCACCTTCGTCACCCTGCGCGACCTGCTCGACGAAGTGGGCCCCGACGTCGTGCGCTTCACCATGCTGACGCGCAAGAACGACGCGCCGTTCGATTTCGATCTGGTCAAGGCCACTGAACAGTCACGCGACAATCCGGTGTGGTACGTGCAGTACGGCCATGCTCGGACGCGGTCGGTCATGCGCCAGGCGACGGCGGCCGGCATCTCGACCGACGGGCTGGCCGGCGCCCCGCTCGAGCGGCTGGCCGATACGGGCGAGCTGGCGCTGGTGCGCCTGATCGCGCAGTGGCCGCGTCAGGTCGAGGCCGCGGCCGCGGCTCACGAGCCGCATCGCATCGCCTTCTATCTCTATGACCTCGCCGCCGCCTTCCACGCGCACTGGAATCGCGGCCGCGAGGAGCCGGGCCTGCGCTTCGTGGTCGAAGGCGACGGCGACCTCACGCGGGCTCGCCTTGCCTTGGTACAGGCGGTCGGATTTGTGATAGGATCGGGGTTAAAGGTCTTCGGCGTAAAACCCGTCGAAGAGATGAGATAAGGAAAAAATGCACATCCGCCGGCCCCCCTCCGGCGACGGTCCAAAAATCTACCGGCCCAACGAGTCGGTAGCTACGCGGTTCGACTCTCCGCCGAGGCCCGTCGCGCCTGTCCACGTTTCGAGCGAACCCGATTCGATTCCGCCGCCGCCGCGCGACACCCTGTTGTCACGGGTCAATCGACGGCGCGGCCAGATCCTGACCGCCATGGTGTCGGTCGCCGCCGTTGCGAGTTTCGGCTCGGTCGTTTGGTGGGCGCACAATCAGGACGTCAAGGCGGGCGGCAAGGGCCTGGAACCGCTGGTCGTACAGGCGCCGGCCGTGCCGGCCCGGGTCAAGCCCGAGAATGCCGGAGGCCTGGTGCCGCCCAACCAGGACAAGGAAGTCTACAATCGACTGACCCCCAA
>CAWUOG010000174.1:0-6327 GCA_963923875.1 uncultured Alphaproteobacteria bacterium | reverse complement strand
GCGGGCAGCCAGTTGGCCATCAGGGCCTCGGCGGGACGCTCGTGCTGCAGGTGGATCTCGAGGGAACCGTCGGCGCCATACTGCAGCCCCTTTGTGCGGTCGCCGATGGCGTAGCGAGAAATCGGATTGTCGGTGAAGAAGGCGCGGCCGTCCGGCGTCACGTCGTACATGGTGAGCGACCAGAAGGCCTTGGCGGGCGGCATCTGTCCGGGTGGAAAGCGCAGCACGTAGCGCTGCTTGCCGTCGAGGCCGCGGTGGTCCTGGTCGGTGTTGCAGGTGAGGTAGGTCGCCTCGGCCGGTTCGAGCGCCGCGAGCCCGCTCAGCGCCACCAGCGCGCGGTAGAGGTAGTCGTCGCCGAAATTGCCGAGATTGTTCTTGGGGTAGGTCCAGCCGTTGACGATCGCGCCCCATTGCCGGCTGGCGCCGCGAATCTCGTCGCGCGCCCGGGCAATGCCGGTCTTGATTGCGCCGCGTTCGGCATCGCTGAAGGCCCGCTGATCGAACTTCCGGCCCGGGCGCAACCTCAGCGGCGCCAGGTCTTCCAGCACGGCCTTGTCGCGTTCGCCGAGCGGACTTTCGCCCAGGGCACGCATGCCGACTTCGAAAAGGTCGAACGGATCGTCGCGGTTCAACGCCGGCCAGTCGGCGACCGGATCGGGCGGCGGCACGGTGCGCTGGCGCATCAGTTCCTGCATCTCAAGGATGCGCCGCTCGTTGCGCATGTCGGGAGTCTCCAGCAGTGTCTTGCCCTGCAGCACCCAGACCGTCTCGAGATCGGGCGGCCCGTCAACCAGGATACGGCCGAGCAGCCAGACGCTGTTGGTCGGTGCCCGGATCAGCTCGACGTCGGCGTCTGAATCGCCCTTCCAGCTCGGCCCGACGATCATGCGCGGCCGCGGCTTTCCGCCGTCGAGCCTTCGGCAGACATAGGCGAAATTATCGGTGAACAGGCTCATGAAGGCGAAGCTGTAGTAGCGCTGGCCCATGTCCGGCACGGTGAGGAAGATCGGCTCGGCCGCGAGATCGAGCCAGGCCGACGAATAGAGCGTGTCGGTGTTCGGCGTCGTGACGGCGCGCGCGCGGTGATCGGCCAGCTGCCGCATATGGATGAAGCGGTTGAGCTTCTGACGCGCGCGGTTGCTCTCGTTGACCGTCGCGTTCCATCGGGTGCGGTACATCTCGTAGACAGGAAATAGATAGATTGCAGCGCGGCGGGCCAGATCTTCGAGCATTGCAGTTCCCTTATCCTGGGTACGTCCATCTTGGTCACGCACCAGGGTTGGCGCAGCGACCGCCGCGGCCAGCAGCGCGCGCCGACCGAACCTCACTTGGCTCGCTCTCGCTGTCTGCGGCGCTCGTGGACGAAGGCGGCGGCCTCCTTCCACGGCGTGATCGTCCAGAAGGAGCGGGCGCGGCCCGACGGCGAGGCGAGCACGAACGTAACGGCTCCTTCGAGTAACTCGGCCTGGCGTCCGTAAGCGGGAGTCTTCACGCCGAGCGCCAGGGACGCGGCATTCTTGCTGGTGAAGGCGACCGCCGCCGGCCGGTACTTGGCGACCTTGGCGTGCAGGCTCACGGCATCCATCGCCGCCTGAGTGAGTTCGTGATCGGAGCCGACTTCGGTCTTGTTGAGGTCGGTCAGGCCGATCCGCCAGCCCAGGAGCTCCGGATAGCGCTGCGGCGCCAGCCGTTCCGGTGTCAGGCCGACTGCGAACAAAGTCGGCCAGAATGCGTTTCCGGGGTTTGCGTAGTAGGCCTGCGCCTTGAACGAGACGGGACTGGGCGCGGTGCCGCAGAACACCAGGTCGAGACCGGGCGCCAGCAGGTCGGGAACGCGATGACTATTCCGGCTTGATGCCCGCGTCACGAATCACCTCGCCCCAGCGCGTGCGCTCCTGGCGGATGAAGGCATCGATCTCGGGCACCGTCATGCTGCCGGGTTCGAAGCCGCCCTGGCGCATCGAGGCGATCACGTCGGGTTCCTTCAGGGCCCGCTCGGTCTGCTCGCGCAGCTTGTCCTTGATGCGCGGCGGCGTGCCCTTGGGCACCGACCAGATCGACCACGACGTCACGACCAGCTCAGGCCCGGCG
Source organism: uncultured Alphaproteobacteria bacterium (assembly GCA_963923875.1). Classification (GTDB taxonomy): domain Bacteria; phylum Pseudomonadota; class Alphaproteobacteria; order Reyranellales; family Reyranellaceae; genus Reyranella. Next base: position 4,236 of record CAWUOG010000174.1, on the reverse strand, counting down.
ACCTCCGCGAAGGTCGGGGTCTCGGGAAGGATGGACGAGCGTTTGGCGCCGGTGGTGGCGACAGGCTTCAGTTTGCCGGCGCTTACCTGCCCCATGAGCGAATCGATGTTGGAGATGACCAGTGGTACGTGGCCAGCCAGCACATCGGCGGCCGCGGCCGCCGCACCTCGATAGGAGATGAAGGTAATGTCGGCTCCCATCTTCTTCTTGAACATCTCCATCGTGAGGGTAGGGGACGTGCCGAGCCCCGAGGAGCCGAAGGAGTACTTTGCCGGATCCTTCTTCGCCGCCTCGATCAGCTTGGGCAGCGTGTCGTGCGGGAAAGCCGGATTGCAGGCCAGCAGGTTCGGCTGCGTGCCGATCCACGCCACGGTCTCGAGGTCGGTCAGCGCGTCGTAGCTCGGCTTGGCATAGAGGTGCGGCACCAGCGCGTGGCTGCCGATGTTGCCGAGGAGCACCGAATAGCCGTCGGGCGGCGCCTTGGCGACGTTGTCCGCGGCGATCGAGCCGCCGGCGCCGGTGCGATTCTCGACCACGAAGGTCTGGCCCGTATAGTCGCCGAGCTTGGCGCTGAGCCGACGCGCGATATTGTCCTGCGAACCGCCCGGCGTGAACGGGCAGACGATGCGAACCGCCTTGTTCGGCCAGTCGTCGCCTTGCGCCTGAACGCGCTCTGCGAACGGCAGCGCGCCGACAGCGGCCAACAACGCACGTCTTTTCATACGTTTCCTCCAAACTCACCCTAACATTGACTCAAGCGGGCCGGGTTTTCACCTTGTCCCTGAAGAGTTGGGAGGAATTGGGATGCGCAGGATCGACGCCGCGGATGAGGCACAGCTGTTTGCCACCATCGACCGCTGGGTCGAGCGCGAGGTGGCGCCGCGGGTCAAGGAATTCGACCATGCCGACAAGTGGCCGGCCGAGATCGTCGAGCAGATGAAGGAGCTCGGCCTGTTCGGCGCAACGGTCAGCCAGGACTATGGCGGGCTCGGCCTGCCGGCCACGACCTACGCCCAGATCGTGATGAAAATCTCGGCAGTCTGGATGGCGATCACCGGCATCTTCAATTCCCACCTGATGCTGGCGCTGGCGGTCGAGAAGTTCGGCACCGAGCCGCAGAGACGGCACTGGCTGCCCAAATTCGCGAGCGGCGAGGTCCGTGGCGGCCTGGCGCTGACCGAACCCAACGCCGGGACCGATCTGCAGGCAATCCGCATGACGGCGCGGCGCGACAGGGGCGACTATGTGATCAACGGCACCAAGACCTGGATCAGCAACGGCATAGAGGGCTCGTGCTTCGCGCTGCTGGTCAAGACCAACTCCGAGGCGAGCCCGCGCTATTCCGGCATGAGCCTGTTCATCGCGCCCAAGGGGCCCGGCTTCACAGTCGGCCGCAAGCTCGAGAAGCTGGGCTACAAGTCGATCGATTCGGGCGAGCTGGTGTTCCAGGACTACCGCATCCCGGCGGATCACCTGATCGGCGAAGTCGAGGGCAGGGGCTTCACCCAGGTGGCGGGCGGCCTCGAGCTCGGCCGAATCAATGTAGCCGCGCGCGGCGTCGGCATCGCCGAGGGAGCGCTCAAGCTTGCGACCGACTACGCCCAGCTACGTCAGACCTTCGGCAAGCCGATCATCGAGCATCAGGCGATCGCGCTGAAGATCGGCGAGATGGCAACCCGGGCGCGGGCGGCGCGCCTGCTGACTCTCGATGCGGCGCAGGCCTTCGACCGCGGCGACCGCTGCGACATGGAGGCAGGCATGGCCAAGTACTTCGCTTCGGAGGCGGCGCTGGAGAACAGCACCGAGTCCATGCGCATTCATGGCGCCTATGGCTATTCCAAGGAGTACGACATCGAGCGACTCTATCGCGATGCGCCGCTGACCTGCATCGGGGAGGGCACCAACGAGATGCAGCGCCTGATCATTGCCCGCCAGTGGGCGCGGCGGAGCCTGGCGTGAGCGACAAGCCCCTCGAAGGAATTCGGGTTCTCACGCTCGAGCAGTTCGGTGCCGGCCCCTACGGCACGATGTTCCTGGCCGAGCTTGGCGCCGAGGTGATCAAGATCGAGGCGCCGGAGGGAGATCCGTCGCGACAGGTCGGCCCTTATCGGCTGGGCAAGGACGACAGCCAGTACTTCCAGGCCTGGAACCTGGGCAAGAAGAGTGTGACCCTCGACATCAAGTCGGAAGAGGGGCGGCGTCGGTTCGAGGCGCTGGTGAAGACCGCCGACTGCGTGGTGAACAATTTGCGAGGTACGCAGCCCGCCAGGCTCGGCATCGACTACACCAGCCTGAAGTCGGTCAAGCCATCGATCGTCTGCCTGCATATTTCGGCCTATGGCCGCGCCGGCGCGCGCGCCGACTGGCCGGGCTACGACTTTCTCATGCAGGCCGAGGCCGGTCTGATGGAACTCACCGGCGACCCCGAAGGCGCTCCCACCCGCGTGGGCGTGTCGCTGATCGACAGCATGAGCGGTCTCACCGGCACGGTCGGTCTGCTCGCCTGCCTGCTGCGTGCCAAGACGACGGGGCGGGGCTGTGATGTGGAAACATGCCTCTACGACGTCGCGATGCACCAGCTCACCTATCCGGGTACCTGGTATCTGAACGAAGGGGTCGTCTCGCCGCGCGTGCCGCGCAGCGCACATCTCTCGCTTGCACCGGTTCAGACCTATCCGACCAGGGATGGCTGGATTTTCATCATGTGCATGACCCAGAAGTTCTGGCTGTCGCTGGTCGACGCCATGGGCTGCAAGGAGCTGGCGAACGACCCGCGCTTTCCCGATCCCAACACGCGGGCCGCCAACCGTGCCGAACTCGACGACGCACTCGATCCGGTTTTCAAGACACGCACGACCGACGAATGGCTGGCGAAGTTCAACGGGATTCTGCCGGCCGCGCCGGTCTATCGCCTCGACCAGGCACTCGACAGCGACTTTGCACGTTCGACCGGCATGGTCACCGAGGTGCCGCACGCGTCGCGGAATCCGCTGCGCGTCATCGCCAATCCCATCCGCGTCGATGGCAAGCGGCTCAGCCAGCAAGCCTGCTCGCCGCTCGGCGCCGACAACATGAAGTATCTGGGCAAGTGACATGAAACTCGAAGGCCTGAAGGTTATCGATCTTTCCTGGTTTCTGCCGGGACCGTACCTGACGCTGGCGCTCGCCGATCACGGCGCCGAAGTGATCAAGGTCGAGCCGCCGGGCGAGGGCGATCCCGGCCGCCATATCCGGCCCGCCGACGAGCGCAGTTCGGTGTTCTTCCGCAACATGGCGCGCGGCAAGAAGAGCGTCGTGCTCGATCTCAAGAGCGAGCAGGGACGCGCCGACCTCTTTCGGCTGTGCAAGGGCGCCGACGTGATCGTCGAGTCCTTTCGTCCGGGTGTCGCCGCCCGCTTCGGCATCTCCTATGACGCCGTGAAGGCGGTCAATCCCGGTGTCGTCTACTGCTCGATCAGCGCTTTCGGGCAGGACGGCGCCTATCCCGGCCGTGCCGCGCACGATCTTGCACTGGAGGCGATGACCGGCGTCTTGAGCCTCACCCTCGGCGACGACAGGCGACCGGCCGTGCCGGGCATCCCGATCGCCGATCTGGTGAGCGGCCTGCACGGACTCTCGGGCGTGCTGATGGCGCTGCTCCGCCGTACAACCACCGGCAAGGGCGACTATATCGACGTCTCCATGCACGAGGCGCTGATGGCGTCGTGTGCCAACGTGATTGCCGAGGCCTTCACAGAGGGCAAGCAGCCCGACGTGAAGAACCAGCGCACGACCGGCGGCGCCGCCTTCTACCGGACCTACGACACGTCCGATGGCCGTCAGCTCGTGCTGGCGGGACAGGAGATGAAATTCATCCGCAACCTGCTGACGGCGCTCGGCAAGCCGGAGTTCATCGAGTTGTGTGAATGGCCGGGCGCGCATCAGAGACCGGTGCACGAATTTCTCGCCGCGACCTTCAAGGCCCAGCCGCTGGCGCACTGGATGGATTATCTGGCGAAGCTCGATCTCTGCTACGGGCCGGTCAACACGCTGCCCGAGGCCATCGCGGATCCGAACCTGCTGAAGCGTGGCGCAATCGTGGTCTCAGAAGATGGCCGCAAGCACTTCGCGCCGACGGTGCGGTACAGGGACGAGCCGTCGCATCCCCTTTATCGCGAACCGCTGCTGGGCGAGCATACCGACGAAATCCTCCGGGGAACCAAGTCATGACCGATACGACGATCCTTGCCGGCGACG